>DEIV01000056.1:0-30193 GCA_002352665.1 Flavobacteriaceae bacterium UBA2765 | reverse complement strand
AATACACTTTCAAATTATGGTGTAAATGCTGTACGTTTTCACAAATTTTCTCAGCCTGGAATGGAAGAAAATACGTCTACTAAACTTTCAAAAGAAAAGTATGAACGATTAGATTACTTCTCATCAAAATTAAAGGAAAAAGGAATCTACTATGGATGGTCACCAATATATGGGCATAGACCAAAATCAGGTGATAGTATAAAATTACTGGCGTATGAAGAACTGGCTTTAGCCAATATGAATAGTCATTTAGACAATTCAACTATTGGACTGGTTAATTTTGCAGAAGATTTACAAGACCTACATATTGAATTAATTTTGAACCTTATCAACCATAAAAACCCATATACAGGTTTAAAATATGTTGATGATCCCGCGTTAATTTTTGTTGAAATTCAAAATGAAGATAATATTTTCTTCGCTACAACTGAAATCATGTTAGAGGAGTGTCCAACATATAAAAAATTATTGACCAATGGTTTTCACCAATGGCTACGAAAGAAATATAACAATCAAGATAATTTAATAGAAAACTGGGGGAAGGAAGCTTTTATATGGGGAAAAGGAGTTAAAAAAATCAATTGGAATTTAGATAACCTAAATATAACACCAGTAACCAATCATGGTATTTATGATTATGAATTTAAAAAAGCCTCCAGTAATAAATTACCGCTCCCTGTATTCTTATCAGACATGGCAACCTTTTTATATGAACTTCAAGAAAAGTATTATAAAAGAGCATCAAAAGCTATCAGGAATAGTGGTTATAAAGGGCAAATTATCAGCTCAAATTGGCAGGCTGGTTCAGGTATTACACATTATTTAAACTTATATTCAGATTATCAAACAGGAATAATAGACAGGCATAATTATTATGGCGGAGGCATTGGGCATACTCTAAAACAGGGCGTAATTAATAATCATGCAATGGTTTCAAAACCAGGTACGGGTTTATTAAGTACAGGTATGCAACAAGTAGCAAATGCCCCTTTTTCTATATCAGAATGGTTGAGCTTAATACCAAATGAATGGACAGCAGAAGGTGCTCCAATAATAGCTGCTTATGGTATGGGACTTCAAGGGTGGGATGCTTCATTTGCATTTAACTCTGAATTTCCGTTTTTCACTCCTACTCTTGAACAACCCAACAAATTTTGGCCCGGTATTTATAATGTAATGTCTCCAACACAATTAGCACTTTATCCTGCACTTGCTAGAATGGTATATCGTAATGATGTTAAAGAAGGTGATATCATATCTAAACGATTTGTTAGTTTATCTGACCTTAAAAATGGACAGCTCAATTTTGATGAAATTATAGCGCAAAAAGGTGATGTCAAAGAATTTTCAGGAACTGTTCCCACAGAAGCACTTGGTATTGGAAAAGTTCTTGTCGAATTTACTGATTCAACTCAAAAAACTAATAGCCCTAAGCTCTCCAACTACTGGGATACAAAAAATAAAATTATTAGTTCTACTACCAATCAATTACATTGGGATTATGCTGACAAAGGGTTTTTTACCATTAATACTCCTAATACGAAAGGCTTTGTTGGATTTACTTCTCATAAAATAATCAAACTTGAAGATGTCACATTACAAACAGAAACTCCATTTGCAGTAGTACTCATTTCAAGTCTAAATAAAAACGAAAGTATTGCTGATGCAAAACGTGTTTTGGTTACTACGATGGCAAGAGCTAACAATAGCGGTATGAAATACAATACCAATAAAACGAAACTATTAGCAGTTGGAAAAGTTCCTATTCTACTCGAACCTGTCCAATTAGAAATATCATTTACTAATAAAGAAATCCTAAAAGTGATTGCACTAGACCATGTTGGCAATAGAACTCAACAAATCATAAAGTCATGTGGTACTAATGTCACCATCAATGGTGCAAAAGAGAAAACATTATATTATGAAATTGTGTTTAAATAAAGTGGCTCTATATAAATATCAACTCCTATAAAAACTATAGAATCAGACGCCCAAACAAAATTATGTTAGTCAGTTAAACCTTCCGTTTTCCTCGCCTTAAGATCTGCTTCTATTTCTATCATTTTTTTATCATTTAACTTATAAAATAATAGTGGTATTATACAGATAGCCGCCATAATTGCCGGAATAATACTCATCAACATTTTTATACCATAAATTGATTCTTCTGTTTGCGGCTGATTGGCTTCATATCCTGTATAAGCTAAAATCCACATAATAGCTGCACCACCAATTGCTACACCACTTTTAATGGACATATTGGTGGCGGAAAATATCAAGCCCGTAGCTCTTCTATGTGTTTTCCATTCAGAATAATCAGCGGTATCTGCTAACATTGCCCACATTAATGGCATTGTTGGTCCGGAAGCTAAAGAGAAAACAATTTGCAATGCAAAAATAAGTACGATATCATCAGGTCCTGTGAAATAAAATCCAATTTGAGATATTGAAATAATAATCAAAGAAATGATAAACAATTTTCGTTTTCCTATTTTGGCAGAAAGCCATTTTGTTGGGAGCACACCAAGTAATACAGCCACAGTACCAACAACCATAAAAGAGGTTGCTAAATCTTTATTACCTAAATGATACTCAAAATAATACATTATATCACCACTTCTAATAATGACATAAATTAAAAGCAACATAGACGTAATAAAAACTAAGATCCAATCTTTGTTATGCCACAAGTCTTTTAAATCCTCTTTTAGTTTAGATTTTACTTTTGCTTCGGGTTGTACTCTTTCTTTTGCACTAAAAAAAGTTACTAGAAAAAATAAAATACTGATAGAACCCAAAACAATCATAGTTGTAGTGTATCCAATGGCATCATTACCGCTTCCAAAATAAGCAACCATAGGTAACACCAATGCTTGTACTGTAAGACCAGCCAGATAAGCAAAAACAAATTTATAAGAAGACACACTTGTACGCTCTTCTGAATTTGGCGAGATCACACCAACCCAGGAGTTATAAGGAATCATTATTGCAGTGTATACAACCATCATTAGTCCGTAAGTTATATAGGCATAAACTACTTTCCCTTGATCGCTAAAATTGGGTGTATAAAACATTAACATAGCAAGTACACCATAAGGAACAGCAAACCATAGAAGATATGGGCGAAATTTACCCCAACGCGTGTTTGTTCTATCTGCAATTACACCCATAATGGGGTCATTAAATGCATCAAAAAATCGAACCGCTAAAAACATGGTTCCTACCGCAGCAGCTGACAGTCCGTAGGTGTCTGTATAAAAAGCAGGTAAAAAAAACATTAAAGTTTGCCAAACAATGGAAGATGAAAATTCTCCGGCACTAAAACCTAGTTTTTCTTTAATGGATAGTTTTTCAGAGGTTGATGGTTTGCTCATTTTATTTAAATTTTATTCTTATTTTGAATTAATCCTCAATTTTTAATTTTTCTAAAAGCCAATCAGTGGCTTCATCCCATTGTTCAGGAAATGTCCAATGTTCTGTTTCAAAAAACGGATGTAATTCTTTTGGTGCTGTTATTGAATTATATGCAGAAAACATAGATGTTGGTGGGCAAATATGATCGTTATATCCCCAAGAATACCATCCGGGTACCTTTAATTTTTTAGCAAAATTTACCACATCATAGTAAGCAGTTGTTTCTACCCAATTCGGATTTTCTTTCTTGTCATAATTTTGATACATATGTGGCCAGCCTCCGGCTCTACCATGTAAATAACCTGTCATATCACTTAAAGCAGGATAAAAAGCGGCTAAATATTTTACACGACTATCCAAACCTGCTGTAACAATAGACAATGCCCCACCTTGACTACCGCCGGTAACTCCTAAATTTTTTCCATCAAATTCGGGTAAAGTGTATATATAATCTATAGCTCTCACACAGCCCATATATACACGTTTATAATAATAATCATCTTTACTACGCAAATTATATCGTTCATAACCTGCAAGTGAACTTGTAGCTAAACTTTTATATATATTTTCATCCATATCAACAGGAATTCCATGGATACCAACTTTAAAAACAATCACTCCTTTTGCGGCTCTATTATCACGACCATAGGCTCTAATACCAGCACCGGGAACCTCTAAAATAACAGGATATTTTCCTAGTTTCTTAGGAACAGAAAGCATTCCATAAAATCTACTTATTCCTCTCCAAGAAAGTGGCATCTTGATATTTTGTAAACTTACGTGATAAACATTAATATTGGCCGTACACAATTCAGGTTTTAGTGTAACGATTGCATCTATAGGCAATTCTGATAGTTCATTTTTAGCGGCTGACCAAAATTCATCAAAATCATCTGGCATTTTTACTGTTGGTTTAATTTTATTTGGTTCGAAACCAGCCGTACCCCACTTATAATATTTTTTACCATTATAATCTACTTTTATTGTACAACGGACAAATCCAGGAGTTGTAAGCTTCATCCCTTTGATTTCCCCACTTCCATTTTTAAGTAGTAAATCACCTTTCAAAGTAGCAGGCATTCGTTCTAAGCCAATTTCATAATAAATTTTGGTATTGGGCATTAATTGTCCATTCCTTAAAACCTTTACATCAAAACTAGGGGTTTCTCCTAATTTATAATTCCAATCAGTTTGGGTGGGTGTTACCTGAATTTCTATCAATTGCTTTTGAGGTTGTGCAATTGTTACACAAATAAATAGTAATTGCAACGTAAAACTTATTAGAATTATTCTTTTTAAAAATTTCATTTTTCAGATTTTTTTATTGCGTCAATCTCATTAGAGATGATTCTAATGGTATTATTATACTAGAAGTAAATCCCTTCTTTGGATATTTATTTTTTACATAATTTAAAAATTCAACAGCAGCATCATTTTTAAAATCTGTACTGCCTACACCTTCAGTAAATAGAATTTTAGAAGCAAAATATTCAAAACCAATAATTAAATTAGTTTCTTTATCATTAGGCCGTAAGAAATCATATAATGCTCTATTGGATTAATATCCATAAATAAAAAATAAGGGAAAGAGTAACCTTTTCCTTATTGTAATATTAATAACCTCCTACTACAGGAGCATCATCAGGATTTTGACCTCTATATTCCAAAATAATAGCTTCAGTAGCTGTAGCCCCAATTCTAGTAACACCCCAAGAGCGTACTTTTAACGTATCAGCTAATGTGCGTACACCACCAGCTGCTTTAACTTCAACGCTATCTGCTGAATGTTTACGCATAAGTTTTAAATCGTGCTCAGTCGCTCCTTTATAATTATAACTTCCATCAGATTGTTTTACAAAGCCATAACCTGTAGAAGTTTTTACAAAGGCTACTTCTAATTTTGAACAAATTTCACAAAGCTTAATTTTGAATTTATCCTCTGGTAAATGATCATTTTCAAAAATCACTTTTAAAGCGGCATCATTCTCTTTACAGACAACTTGTAATGCTTTAATTTCTGCTTCAATATAAGCCCAATCTTCACTCAACACTTTTCCAATATTAACAACCATGTCAATCTCTACGGCACCGTGCTGAATGGCTTGTTTTGTTTCAAAAACTTTAACTTCAACCGTATTACTTCCATGTGGAAAACCAATGACTGTCCCTACCATTACATCAGAATCTCTTAATAATTCTACTGCCATTTTAATAGCATAAGGTTTAATACATACTGAAGCGGCGTCATATTTTTTGGCCAATTCACATTGATCTCTTAAAATAGTATCATCCATCGTAGGGTGTAATAATGAATGATCAATCATTTTTGCAATTTCATGTTCTGTTACTTTACTCATTTTTATACGTTTATTAAGTATTAAAAAATATTTATATCTAAATCAAAAATATAAAAAAACTAGCCATGAAAAAGATACTATTTCCTCAAAAAACACTACTATTTTATACTACACTCAAAATTTTCAATGTTTATTCTAATTCTTTCCACTTACTTAATGCCTCTAAAAAGTAATAATCGGCATAATTTAAGGGTTTGTCATTTTCTTCTCCAGTATGTATATTCCCAACAGAATGCTTTAAAATAAAACCTTGATTTTTACCAAATGCTGCTAAGTATTCATCAGTTGATAGTTTACGTAAAATACTTTCTGCATAAGCCATCATTTCTGTTCTTTTTTCAGGAACAAACTCTTGTAAGGTCAATAATGCGGAAGCTGTAATAGCCGCTGCAGATGCATCACGAGGTTCATTCGGTATATTAGGAGCGTCATAATCCCAATAAGGAATATGGTCTTTCGGCACCTTTTTATTGGTCATTATATAATTGGCTATGCCTTTGGCTTGACTTAAATAAAGTGAATCTTTTGTATTTGTATAGGTTTGTGTAAAACCATATAACCCCCAAGCTTGTCCTCTCGCCCATGACGAAGAATCAACATGACCTTGAGCAGTTTCTCTAGACCTTACTTTTCCTGTTTTACTATCATAATCAACCACATGAAAGCTACTATAATCTGCTCTAAAATGATGTTGTAATGTTGTTTTGGCATGAGCGGTAGCCACATTATAAAATATAGAGTCCTTGGTATATTCAAAAGCTCTAAATAACAAATCGAGATTCATCATATTATCAACAATTACTGGTGTATCCCATCCACGTTTAGAAATCCAACCCATATCAGGCGTAGTATCCCAAGATTGGATAGTTCCAATTACTGGTCTATACCGTGTAATTAACGATCTTGCCCCATGGATTAACACCTCTTTGTAGGCATCATTTTTAGTAAGTTGATAGCCATTCCCAAAACTATTGTTTAACATAAACCCAAGATCATGAGAATTGGTTATATACTTGACAGAATCTAAAGCTAAAGTGAATTTTATTGCCTTATTTTTCCAATTTTCAGAGTTATTATTTTTGTATAAATACCAGAGAGTTCCTGGAAAAAATCCACTGGTCCAATCTTGAAAAGGTTTTAGTCTCAGATCTCCATCTTCGGTAACACCACGGGGTTGCAATAATGGCATATTACCTTCAATGCGATGAATTAAACTATCGTATTGTAGTTCTGAAAAAGTAAAAACACGATTGATTAATTCTTGTTTAGTTTCAATTTTAGAATCTGTTGCAATTTCTTTTTTCTCTTTTTTACAGGCAATTGTATTGGCTATAATCAGGATAGCTATTAGTAATTTTAATTTTTTCATGTTTTTTTAAATTAGTATTGAAATTCTTTCCCGAGTCCCTGGGATTCCTCCCTCAGAATGACATCTAATTGTCATTCAGCAAACAATGAGGCACATCCCGATAGCTATCGGGAGAAGTGAAGAATCTCTAGTTATTCTCTTTATTTGAGATTCTTCCTCTCACCTAAAGTCGTTCCTCTGAATGACATTTTAGTTATTTTTTATATTAATTTCTCTTACTCCTTCTGTTAAAGCCAGTTCCTTCCCATTCCATTTAAAAAATCCAGTTGTTCCTTTTGGTAAGCTAATAGAACCGATGAGTTTTTTTCTTTTTTTGGTTAGTTCCACTTTTATTTCTCCGTTAGGATGTGGCATTTTTGCTTTAAATGCTGTTAAGCCATTAAAATTTGGTTCAATCATAATCTCTTTAAAATGTTTACTTTTTGGATAAATCCCTGCAATAATTTTTAAAAAATGATAATTTGGAGAGGAAGACCAAGCATGACATTCTGAACGGGGTTCAATATCAGTTTCTGCAAAAGTGGTTAGACCTTGATCTAATTGATTGGTCCAATTTTCTAATAAACTAGTGTATTGATTACCCATACCTACTTTATGTAAGGCATTGAATAAATAATATTTATAATAAATAGTGGTTTGAATGATGCTTTTGTCATCTAATAATTTTTGCATCAATGCTTTTTGTTCTTTTAGGGGAATGGCATCTGTTAAAATTGCCATAATATTGGTATGTTGAGAAAATTGTTCTTTTTTAGGTGTTTCTGCAAACATGCCTTTTTGAGCAACCCAGCAATTTTTCACAACACTTTCTCTTATACTTTTTTCTAAGGTTGCATATTTATTAGCTTCATCAGGATAGCCCAAGTCTGCGAATAATTCAGCCGAATATTGAAGTGTTTTTGCAAATTGTAAGGCGACAGAAGCCGAATAGCCATCATCAGCTCCTGGTGGTATACCATTTTGATAACCAACTGCCCAATCGGTAAAATTCCACCATTCCATTTGTGTTGGCATATTATTTTGATCTACTTTATCTATCCACCAATCTAAAACACCTCGCATTCCTTTAACATATTGCCGTGCAAATTCTAAATCATCTTTATACATATAATGGTCATGAATCATATTAATCCACTGTAAAGAATATGTCGGTATAACCTGTACAATATAAGATGGATAACGACTTGCTGTAAGTCCGTTTGGTAAACGTGAATTGTCAAACATATCAATCGCTTTTTTCATCAAACGATCATCGCCATCAACACTTAATGAAATCATAGCTACTATACGTGTATCACCAATATATTGTAATTGTTCATAGTACGGATCGATAAAATCTTCAACGGCAGAGTTTCGAAGTGTGAGCCAAGAAGCATCCCAAATATCAGTTAAGACTTGATTGTCAGATTCAAATGTTGCTTTTTCTTTAAAAGGATATGCTGTAAAAACGCCATAATAATCATCAATGATCAATGCTTCCTCTTTAGTTTCGATATCTAACTGAATAAAACGATATGTTTTTTGTCCAAAGGGTTTAAAACTTCTATCATCTCCACCATCTGCTTCAATGATATCATAATATCCCAAAATATCTTTCCCTACAATATCATTTCTATGTCCTTTTTTCCAGTCTTTATCGAATAAAGCTTCTGCATAGGTAATTTTGATTTGGCTACCTTCACCTTTAGAATAATGAATCAAAGGATGACCAATGGTATGATGGGTCTGATCTATCAGAATACTCACTTTTTTATTTGGTGGAATGGTCAAACCACCTGTTCCTTTGATAAAACTATCTGATGCTTTAATCCCCTCACTTCTAGCAATTTTTTCAAAACGTTGCTTAGTTTCTTCCATAAATGGGATCATTCTCGGAACCAAATACCAAGTACTACCATATAAAAATCCTCTCCCTACTGCAAATTCTACAGTACCTAATTTTGGAGCTAACCATTTTGAATCGTCAAAATTTACTTGCTTCCAACCCCAGGCATGTTTTTTGGATAGTAATTTTTCCCCAGGACCAGCAGCATAATATCCTCTTAACGAATCACTAACAAAAGGAATACTTTGAAAGGCTTTATCATTAATCACTTTCCATTTTGAAGCTTTTCCTGTGTTTAAATTTACTGCATTATTTTCATCTCCTTGTAATATAAATGCTGTCTGAAAAGTCATGGTTGAAGCTTTTCTATATTCCCCAAAATTTACCACTTCAACAGCAAGCACATTCTTTCCTAACTGCAACTGATTGGCAATATTTAAGGTCTCATAACGATAATTATCAATATCTCCCGTTGAAGGGCCAGACACTATATATTCACCATTGATAAATAAACGATACCTGTTATCGGCAGAAATATAAATGATAAATTTTTCTGGCACAGAATCTAGAGTAAAATTTCGTCTAAATAAAAATTTTCTCGCATCTAGTGTTGATTCTAATGGATGCGTAATCCATTGCGATGTCCATGCGTGTTTTAATTTAGTAAATTCTTTACCTTCATGATTAATTTTTACGGTAGATTCTTGTGAAATAGTATGGGTTGATAGTGTCAGAAAAAGCATTAAAATACTTGTCTTTATTTTTACTATAGTTGCTAGGTGAAATCTTCTATTCATATGTGTTATTTTCTTATTTTAATCTCTATACACTACTGTATTTAGACCTCATAGGTTTTAACCTCTCCACCGAATCCGTCTTTAGCGGAGAAGGAGGAAAACCTATGTAATCTTTCATGTTTACTTTTTTACTCACCCCTAGCCTCTTTCTCAAAGGGAATTTTAGATTATTCTAATCCTTTTGGTTTCAATGTTGTTACTTTAAAATCATCAAAATAGATATATGAATCATTCTTAGGAGCCCAATCTTTTGTATTTCCTCCATGAAAGGTTGAAAAATAAAAAGAATCAATTTCTCCTAAAGGTGCCAATCTGTAACGGACATTTGAATCACTAATAACTTTCTCACTATCAATCCAAACTTCCATTACTCCATTGAATTTTTTTCCAGTATTTATTTTTAAATGCTGTGTAATTCTATGCCATTTATCAGTTGAAAAAACTTTGTTCGTATAGATTACATCGCCCCACCTACCTTTCATGTCCATATGGTAAAAATAAACTATAATTTTATTCCCTTCAGACCACATAAAACGAGCACTCCAGCCTTCTCCATTTTTAGGATGTGTACCACCTGTATACTTTTCACCTCCACTGGTTAGACCCGGCAGTTTTCCTCCTTTAACAAAATCGAACCCATCAGCAAATTTTATATAATAATCTAAATAATAGTCCATTGACTTTGGTAATGGTTTGTCAAATTGAATCCCGCCTTGTTTTGGACCAACTGTTCCTTTTGGAAATTTTACTTTTAAAACTTTTCCATGTACCGTATCTGTTTCTATTGTTGCTCTATTTTCAATGGAAACCCAATTTACCTTTTCTATATCTTTCAGTAATTTTTCATCAGTATATTCACCTGTACTATTTTTTTCAAAATCTAATTGAAAAATGGGTTTATCTAATCTTTCAATATTAGGCTGAATAATTTTTTTAGCACAACTGGTGATAAAGATAATTACTACTAAAATATTGAGTTTTATATTATTCATTTTAATTTGTTAATTTTTGACGATTATTTTACACACCCTTAATTCATTTTATCCCTATAGTCATTGAGGGGGAATTTCATTATGGTTACATCTTATTCTATTTTTAAATATTTAAATATAAATTTTTTAGTGTTTTCCACTGCTTTTTTTGATTCCGGTATCAGATAATGACCTTGCCAAACATGCCACATGCCTTCATATACATCCAACTTCACTTCTTTGTTGGCATCGTCTAATTTACGATACATTCTAATAGCATTACTTAAAAATATCTCTTTACTACCTACCTGTATCAATGTTGGAGGGAAATTTTTCGAATAATCTCCATAAACAGGAGATACATAAGGGTTTTTAAATTCACTTTTTGGGGCATAGGCCAACCCTGCATTCTCTAACAAATCGCGACTTACTAAATTAGGATCATTATCAGCCAATGTGTAATAGGTATCTCCTATTTGATCAATATCTGTCCATGGTGACCATAAAACTAATACTGCCGGTAATTCAACATCTTCATCTCTCATTTTTAGGACACTACCTGCGGCGAGTCCACCTCCTGCAGAATCTCCATACATGGCAATATGTTTAGCTTCATATTCTTCTAATAAGCCATTATAAAATTGAAGTACTTCATCTGTAATTTGCTCAAATTTTGCTTCAGGAGCCAACGTATAATCAATAGCAACAATTCGCAATCCAGTTGCTTCCGCTAAAGGGAGTATTGATGCCAAGGTTACCTCTGCATGTAGTACAACATAAGCACCACCATGGATATAAAAAATTACTTTATTGCTTTTTTTATAATTTCTAGGTCTAATATCAACAGCTCTAATTCCGCCAATTTTTATCGTATCAATTTTTGGGTTATAATATTCTTTTATAGGGTCTAATCCTTTAAGAACCAAATCATCAATAAAACTTTGAAGCGATTTCCATTTTTGAGTGGGAGCATCTCCTTTAGGGAAATGTGTTCCTGCCTCACGCACCAAACGTGTTTGTGCTCTTAAAAGTTCTTGTGCTTCTTTAGAAATGGTTTTTGGAATATAGAAATAATCTGTTAATGTGGTTAATTCTAGTCTAGACTTACTCGTATCATTTAAAGCATCTACATCAATTGTACCCTTGAGTATGACTTGTCCTTTATCTGGAATAGTTTTTACCAAAGCATAGTTGTTTTCATTATAGGTTATAAGATCACATTCAATTGATTTTCCGTTTTGCATTGCAGTCAATACCATCCAATTATTTGGTAAACGAATTTTTACTGTTAATGGAAAATCATATATTTCATCTTGCATTTCATCCGTTAGTGTAAAATATATTTTATTTACCAAAACAGAATCTATCTTTAAAGAATGTGTAGCATATTCTTGAGCATATTTAGCTACATCTGGAAAAGTACCAATCCAAAATTTAGCTTCTTTTTGTTTGAGGTAATTTAGAAATTCATCTGTTGTCTTTTGAGCTTCTTCTGAATTTATATGATGAAAATGTGTACTTCCCCAACCTCGATAATAGTTTTTATCTTCTAATTTAGAAAATTTATCAAGTAAAGGTGAAATATAACGATTTCTTGTGCTGTCATTTTTATAAATATGTGGATTGGAGATACTTCTAATCTGTTTAAAGTCAATTTGATTGGAAGCATTTAACAATCCAATAACTCCTCTACTCGCAATAAATTGTTTATGTACTTCTTCTGTATTACCTTGACCCCATGGATAGGCATAAGTTACACATTTCTGATCTACAATTTGTTCTTCAATACTTGTGATGGTTTTTTGTAACCGTTTACGATACCTTCTGATGGAAGGGTTTCTTTGACCTTTTTTTAGATGGTCATACCAATTTTGATCATCATGCCCTTGAATAGCGTTGCCTGCCTTTGATAATTCATCAAATAATTTCCAGTTTTTTACATTTTGTTTTTTATTGGCTTCGGTGATGACAAACCATGTATATGGAAAGCTATACTTCTCTTGTAACTCTTGCCAATAAGGAATGTCTTGTTCATTATTATCATCAATGGTAATTGTAAAAGCAGCCAATTTATCGTCATTCCATAGACAAACACTTGCATCTCCAATAGTTTGCCCCCAAACCTTATCTGTAATTTCAAATCTAGGTTCTGATGTGGCTTTTAGATTGAATTTATCTTGAGCCTGAATGCACAATGCTGATATTAGAAAGGTAAATATGATTAATTTTCGACTCATTTATTTAGACAATAAATACACTTATTTGACTATTTATTACAAATTTTGGAATTTTGGCCATCCAACTTAAGACTACATACTGTTTCCGATTCCTATGATAATTGTAGAAAAAATAATTACTATTAAACCAATCCAAAGTGTTCGCATTGTTTTTTTAGAAACGCCTTTCCATTCCTTAAAATACAATCCCCAAAGTGTACTAAATAATATAATAAATGCCATATGCAAGGCCCAACTAGCAAATTCATATTTTTCCCCTAAAAATGTGGTACCCATTCCATAAAAGAAAAATTGAAAATACCATGTTACACCTCCGGCAATAGCCAAAATATAATTTTTAGGTTTATTAGGAATTGATTTATCAGTAAAGTCGCCAAAAGTACTATTCTTAAAACTCAATGCAATTGTCCAAATAAAATTAGTTAAAAAACCTCCCCAAAGTATCCAAACCAATACGGCATTATTCTGAAAAATATCTTTCACTCCAAATTTTAATGCTTCTTCGGCAATAGGTTTTCCAGCAGCTAAACCGAATGCAAAACAAGCACTTAAAATTCCTGACACAATAGCTATTATCATACCTTTAGACAGGTTAAATTCTTCAACAGCTTCTTTTTGTTGTTCTACGTTTAAGTCCTTTTCTTTAAGGACGCCAGCTTTCCCTGCAATAGCAATTCCGATAAGGCTAACTAACACACCTATTAAAACAATCAACCCTCCTTTTGTTTGCAACAATTCTGAAAAAGTGCCATAATATATGGGTGGAATTAAGGTGCCAAATGCCGCAGTAAAACCAAGAGCCACTGCCATTCCTAATCCAATTCCTAAATAACGCATGGCCAAACCAAAAGTTAATCCTCCAATGCCCCAAAGCATTCCAAAAAGAAAAGTGTAGCGTTTAGTTTCAAAATCTGCTGCTCCTAAAACTTCCCATAAATTTGGTACAGTGAACCAAGCCATTATTATCGGAGCAAAAATCCAAGCGGCAAAACCTAATACCAGCCAAGAGGTTTCCCAAGACCATTTTTTTATAAGTTTAAATGGAATGTAAAAACTACCTGCGGCAAAGCCCCCAATGGCGTGTAATAATAATCCGATGATTGCTCCCATAAATTTTTTAGTTATTGCTTTTTTGGTTAATAGGGTTTTCTCAATACCTCAATATCTTAATCACTTATTAAGCTGCTTCAAAATCTTTCTTTAATACTTCTTTTGCTCGTTTTAATTCTGCATTTGTAAAAGGACTGGCATTAGAAGCAGAAATTGCTCCTTTTAATTCAAACATATTCTTTGCTCCGGATAATACTGTTGATATCCCTTTTTGATCTAACACCCAACGAAGTGCCGCTTGTGGCATATTAGTAATGTCATCTCGCATTAAAAATTTAAAAGCATTTACTTGGTCAACTCTTTCGGCTAATTCTTTTTTAGAATAACGAGCATTCAACGTTCCTTTAGCAAAGACTGTTTCTTTTGTAATGGATCCAGATAAAAACCCATTGGCTAAACATTCTCTTGCAAATACACCTATTGAGTATTCTTGTAATTCTTCAATTAATTGCTGCGATTCTCTATTCATCAAACTCAACACTACTTGAATTACATCAATTTTATTTTCGTTGGCCCATTTTCTTGCCATCTGTTCAGTTTGGTGAAACATAGATATTGAATGCCCTACAAAACGAACTTTTCCTTGTTTTTTTACTTGTTCAATTCCTTCCCAGACATCATCTTTAATTTCATCTGGCGAAAATGGTGAATGGAAAAAAAGCACATCTATGTAATCGGTTTGTAATCGTTTCAAACTTTCTTCAACAGATTCGATTACTCTCGTTTTATAAAACAAAGATCTTCCTCCTTCTATACAAGGATTTCTACCAAATTTTGACGAAATATGTACTTTATCTCGCTTACTTTTTAATGCTTTACCTAGTACAATTTCAGCTACTCCGTCTTGTTTATCTGTACCATACTGAGGTGCAGTATCAAAGATATTAACTCCTAAATCTATCCCTGCATGAATAGTATTTATCCCATCTTTTTCATCAACACCTCCATAAACATTGTTTCCAAATGCCCATGTACCTAAACTAATTTCGCTAATATTCAAATCTGTTCTACCTAATCTTCTATACTTCATCTTTTAAATGTACTTTTCTATTAAAATTGATAACTTTTCAGAAGCATTTTTCACAAATGTATCGGCTATTTTTTTTCCTCGAATTGAATTTGATGGTCTTGGATCATCACCAGAAACAGCGTCAATTTCTAAACTAATTTCTCTGTCTTTTGGCAAACTTTCTAAATCTACAGTTTCAGCAGCATAATATAATTGCAATGAAGTTTCACCTAAAGCTGAATGATTGGCTACTAACAAATCATCTGGCAAAACGTCAAATTCAGCCAAAGCCCAAAAATAATTATTAGGATATTTTTTATTGAATTCATCGGCCACATCTCTTAATATTTGAAGATGTGGTTCACCAGCATGCCCTGAGAGCAACACAACTATTTTAAATTCTTGTTCAACCAGTTGTTCAAAATATTCTTGACATATTGATCTAATTAATTTTTCAGAAAATTCTAAAGAATGCTTAGGAAAATTAACTCCGGGGTACGATTTTATTAAGTTTGCTGCTAAACTTATTGGTGGTAATACAAGTCCGCCAACTTTTTTAGCTAAATCTATACATAAATGAAACGCTTTTATAGTGTCTAAACCTGTAGGGTTATGATTACCATGATATTCAATAGCTCCCCAAGGTAAGTAAGCTATGGGCCTTTCAATTAGAATTTCTTCAATTTGTTTAGGACGCATTCTATCATAAACTACCTCTTTATTTTTTTTTTTCATCAATCCCAATTTTTATGATAAATCAATGGGTTTTGTTTCTCATTATTTAAAACATCTCCTATTTTTAACGTTTTAAAATAATCATCGGGAAGTACATTTTTCTTTCCATTAAAAACACTGCCATCTGGCATATAAGCACAGGTCATTGCTTTTCTTGTATATGGTGTCATATTAACTCCTGCTGCATGAATGGTGAGACCGTTATGAAACGAACAGCTCCCAGCTTTAATAACGGAGGCGACGGGTTCTTTGGATCTATACTTAGGATAAGTCGCAAAAATATCTCCCATATTAGCCCCAATACCCGGTTCAATAAAACCGGTAACTTGATTAGATTCCGGCATAAAATACAAACATCCGTTTTGTAAGGTTACATCTTCTAAAGCCACCCAAATACTCATCGCTTCACGATGGTCAAAAGACCAAAAAGGGGTGTCTAAATGCCAAGCTGTTGGATTTCCCCAAGGTTGTTTAATTAGAGATTGGTCATGCCATATTCTAATGCCGTCTACTTGAGCTAAATCAGTAGCCATTTTACCAATTCTTTTGTCAAACATTAGTGCTTTAACCGCATCATCGGTCATCCAAAGATTAACAATTTGGTCGAATACTTTACCAAAATATTCTGCATCTTTATTTATACCATCAGATTCGCCTGTTTTTATTTTAGAATGTGGGAATTTTTGTCCTTGCCTGTCTGAGACCGCTTTATCAATACTATTTTTCCATTGTAAAACTTCTTCAGGATTTAAAAAATCATCTAGAATTAAAAATCCATTTTTCCTATAGGATGCTATTTGTGTTGCGGATAAAGTATTGTTCATTGTAATTAATTAATTTAACTATTTATATATCAAATATAACAAGATATACTTTACAATAGTAAGTTATAAATGATGAGGAATTATCCTGTGCTATCCTGTTATAAAAAACTATCTGAAAACTCCATAAATAAAAAAGCTCCTTGAAAATAATCTCAAGGAGCTAAAAAGAATTTCAATAATTATTTTTTACTGTTTAATAATTTTATGTTGACTTACATTTTGATTGTCTCTAAATTCTAGCAAATACAATCCGCTGGCAAGCCTTGAAAAATCTATTTGACTAATATTATCATTAGGTCTCAACTCTTTTCTGAAAATTAATTTTCCGGTTATACTTGTTAAACTCATCATCAATTTACCATTCACGTTAGTTGGTACATTGATCTTTAAAAATCTAATTACCGGGTTTGGAAACACCTTAATATCATCTAAATCAACTTTCGTATTATTGGCTTTAGCAGCTGTACTATTAAAAGCAAATGTAGCCTCCACTACATTTGCCGCAGTACTAGATGTAGTAAATGCTCCATTGGCATTAGTCTCGCTTAGTAACAAATCCCAACTACCTGATAAGTTATTAGTTCCTTCTGCTTTAAAACCATTTAAAGTAGCCCAACCTGATTTATAAATTTTTATTGCAGTTGGTGCCACAGAATTACTTCCCAAATCTATTGTGACATACTTTGGTGTTGTGCCGTTACCAATCCAATAACCATTGTTGTCATAGATTTCATCGAAAACTGTATATGCATTTGACCAACCTTCAGTGTTTGAGGCTATTGCTCCTGACGAATTATTTGAAGTCATCGCACTTGATGGAACAAAACCATTAGCAGTCACCCAATCAATTTCACGAATAGAAAAGTTGTTATAGTCATTTACAGTAAACTTAAGGTAACGGTAACCTGTTACAGTTAAAATAGCCGTGATACTGGATACTGAACCTTCTGCATTAGCGACAACTACATGGTAATCACCTGCATCTGCGGTAGTAACAGAATTTATCGTGAAATTATTGTTAGTTGCTCCACCAATAGCAGTAGCATCTTTAAACCATTGGTATGTCAATCCGTTACCCGTTGCGGTTACCGAAAATGTAGCATTGCTTCCAGGACCTACAGTAACATTACTTGGTTGTGATGTAATTGTCGGAGCTGTAGATGATGTTGAAAAATTAAAAGTAGCTTCGGTTACACCAGAGCCAACACTAGAGGCACTAAATGCTCCATTAGCATTAGTCTCACTTAGTAGTAAATCCCAGCTAGTGCCATCATTTGAACCTTCTGCTCTAAAAGCATTTATAGCTGCCCATGACCATTTATGCAATTTTATAGCATTTGGTGATGCCGAACTACTGCCTAAATCAATAGTAATTGAATTTGGTGCTGTTCCTGATCCTATCCATTGACCCGTAGCACTTGTATAAGAATCATCATAAACACTAAAATTTCCTTCGGTTACAATTACTCCTGATGAATTATTTGAAGTCAAAGCTACTGCAGGAACTGATCCTGAATTATTCAACCAGTCAGCTTCCAGAAGTTTTAAATTATTATAGTCTGTTAATGTGATTTTAAGATAACGATACCCTGATCCTGGATTACTATTAATTGACAATGTAGCTATACTACTGGTTACTGAACCTTCTGCATTAGTGACAACCACATGGTAATCACCTGCATCTGCGGTAGTAACAGAATTTATCGTGAAATTATTGTTAATTGCTCCACTTATAGCCGTAGCATCTTTAAACCATTGGTAACTTAAACCACTACCAGATGCGGTTACTGAAAATGAAGCATTGCTACCTGCATTAACTGATACATTACTAGGCTGTGATGTGATTGTTGGAGCTGTGCCTGGTTGAGTACCATCAGTTAATTTTACAGAAGCAAATTCTCTAGGGTCTTTCCATGAATCATTGATTAATGTATGCCAAGATTTCTTTTCATTAGCTTGAGATGAACCCTGAACATCATTATCATTTATCATTATATCAAAACCTAAAAAATTCCCATTTTGGGCGGATACAGCTATATTACTCCATGGTATAGCCAGTTCCAATATATAACCATTAGTTGTATTTGTCTGAGCTACATTAATACCTGCAGTTGGTTTATTTCCTGAAAATGCATGGATACTACCTTCCCAATTGTAAACATATTGTGCATCATTATTATAAGTATCGGTATATGCATTATCATCATTAAAGTAAATTTCAATACCATCAAAATTATACTTCTCAGGGTTAGTACCTGTAGCATCTTTTACTTTAACATCATCCGTAACTTGTACCAGAAGATATACTTTATTTGCATCCCATGTGATTTTAAAATTACCTGAAAGATCTGTATTTCCTGAAGTGGTACCTTTATTTGCATTGGCTATTTCTTGCGATGAAATGTTTCCCCAAAGATTATCTATAGTGCCATCAATTATAGGAGCACTAGAAGTTTTAGAAATATCTAAATGATGATTGGTAACTGTTAATGTAGCAGCCGCACTCTGGTTAGAGCCAAATGAGTTAATGGCATCTGCTTTATACTGTGTGCCATTATCGGACAAACTGATCCTCTCGGTTACATATTGGTTAGAGATTGCTCCATTAATAATGGTATTATTCTTATACCATTTATAACTTTGAACCGGAGCTAAAGCAGCAATAGAGAATGAAACTTCTGTAACTCCATTGGGTACAGTAATATCTTCAGGATTTTGAAAAATTAATGGAGGGGCATTTCCACCAGCTGTATTATTTTTGTTAGCATCTATCCAGTCTAATAATGCTCTAGCTTTTGGAGTTTCAGATGATGGTTGACCCACATAATCTACAGCACCGAAATTATTGCCTCTATCAGCACCAAATACGTACGAATAATGCGTAAAAACAGCATAATATGGGGCCAACTGATCTAAATAATATAAATAAGTATTGTAAACACCTTTATCTAAACTATAAGTGCTTCTCAATCCATTATTCATATGAATACCTCCTTCATATGTAGTCAAAGCAATATTTTCAGCTTGCCAGATATTAAAATGCTGCTGTGTAATTGCAATTTTTTCATCAATGCTTTGTGTCATCCTTGTAAAACCGTCTTCACTTTCTATTCCTTTTAGATCAAAATAAGGAGCTAAGCCATAAAAATCAGGCATAGTATTATTCGGATTAATTTGAACATTATTAGGATAAACAGTAATATCTTTTAATGCGGCAAGATGATTGGTAGACACACTTGTAGAACCTAATTGACCTGCCAATACGGTGGTTATTCTATGCTCTTCTGTGTTAAATTCATCTTTAAACCATTCAAATATTCGCACCGTTTTATATACCATATATTTATGACTGGTTGAATTATCATTAACATTGCCAAAACCAAGGGCAGCACCTTTAGTTTTATAAGCACTAAATGCTGGAAATCCGGGATTCCATGTTTCATTACTATTTTCTAAATAAATCTTTAAGTTGGGGTTTAGATTATTTTTTATCAATATTGCCAACTGTCTTACAAAATTTTCATTGGCTTCTGCGGGTACATTTATCCACATATTTCTATTGGTAACGTTACAAAGGTATATAGCCCATTCATAAGCCATAACATCATTATTTATGATTTCATAAGTACCATGATAAGGTACTCGTTGGTTGGGACTATCCGCCTGTATTCTATCTCCCCAGTTTTCCATCTTGTTAAAATTAGTCCCTACCATATCCATAAAACGGATATGACTAAACTTCTTTATCTCATCGATAAATGATTGGGCAAAAGGACCATCGGCAGGATTAGTAGATTGCCAATTACCGGCAAAAATATTTGAAGTTGATGATTTAAAGATGCCTGCTGCGTTATTAATTTTATATGAAAGTCCTACACCCGTTCCAATATCTATTTTTCTAATGGCTTCTGGATAAGTACCTCCAGTATTTATAGAGCTTGTATTACTAACTGATTTGTTATTATAAGCATCAACTGCTTTAACTTGAATGTTATAGCTACTATTTTTAGAGAGTCCATAAACCGTTGCAGCGTTAGAACTACTAGTTTGCCAAAGTGCTCCATTTACATAAATTTCATAAAATAAGAAACCAACACCATTATCTGTTGCAGCATTCCAATTCAGATCAGTAGCCACAGCAGTTGTGTTACTAACAGTTAATCCTGAAGGAGTACTTGGAGCCTGTACATCAAGGCCTGCGGGTACGCTACTCCCAAAACCAGCACTAAAATCGCGTTCTGGTCCAATAAAATCATTATACCCTAGCGTAGGAGATGTATATAACAATGTCCAATTAGAGCCATCATTTGAACCTTCACAATGAAAATTTGCCACTGTTCCATGAATGACGCTCAGTAAAATACCTGTAGGGTAAATAGGTGCTTTTTTAAACTCTAAGGTGAATGTAACTGGTAAATT
This sequence comes from Flavobacteriaceae bacterium UBA2765, assembly GCA_002352665.1. GTDB lineage: Bacteria > Bacteroidota > Bacteroidia > Flavobacteriales > Flavobacteriaceae > Aureibaculum. The sequence continues at coordinate 9,126 of DEIV01000056.1, read as the reverse complement.
ATTACCTACAACAATACCATTTTCTATAATTTGCTTTGAGAAAAATGTTGCATAATCATCATCTTCGAATACCTTGTAAGGTGGGTCTCCAAAATTTCTAAAAGATGATTTAAAATAAATCTCATCATTTTCTGACTCTTTAGAATCTGTATTATCAATATAAGAATGCAAATCTGTAAGAGGAAATTCAGTATCTCCCATTATCCATCGTATTTTGTCAATCTTAACATTTGGGTTTGTTATGCTCCCATTGTTATCGTCTAGTTGATCTACTGTAAGTCTCAAATATTTATAAGCTTGTGCTTGTTGTGAACTTGTATATTGTATTCCTATAAAGAAAAAGAGAAATAGCGACATACTTTTTAAAAGTAATAAGTTTTTCATGATAATTAAATTTTAATTAATAATAGAATTTGACAAATAAAAAATAATTTTAGTACAATTTAGAGAGCAAAATTTCAATATCTGTCCTGCTCTTACCTGTTGATTTTGAATGATAAATTCAATTTTTTAAAATTAAATCGATCATAAAATAATATATTTTCTTTTTTAACTTACTTATTTTCTACATTTTATGAAAATATATCAAATTATTATTTTAAAATATATTTTATAGCAATTAAATTTTTTGCCCATAATAAATGATAATTTAGTATTGCAATTTGATAATTTATGCAAACTAAATACAAGCTCATTATCAATTTTTTAATTTTTAAAATTGGCAAAAAACACAAAGAAGGGTTAAAAAGGTTTTTCAACGATAACAAATTGTAAAAAAACCAATTAAAAAATCTGTAAAATAAATTTTAGTCCTAAAAATTACATGATATAAAATTTTAATCAGATATTTTTAACTAACTTTAGTTCATCTAATTATATAGACCTCTTTTGAAAACGAATAATGCACTCATTCTTATCAATTAAAAATTATTGGCTATTTGTCCTTGTCATAGTATTGTGTTTTGGATGTGAGCAAAAAAGAATCGCGAATACCGATTCCACAATTAAAACTCCCAATGTCCTATTCATAGTAATAGATGATCTTAATGATTGGGTAGGCTGTTTAGAAGGTCATCCTCAAATTAAAACACCGAACATTGATAAACTAGCGGCTAGAGGTATATTGTTTACCAATGCACAAACTCAATCTCCTATATGTAATCCATCCAGAACAAGTGTCTTAACAGGATTACGACCTTCAACAACTGGGATATATGGTCTTTCTCCTTGGATACGTGATGTTGATTCATTAAAAAACCTTATTACTTTACCTCAATATTTCTCCCAACATGGATACACCAATTATAGTACTGGAAAAATATATCACGGAGGTAATGGAAGAAGGAAAACAGATACTGAATTTGATATATTAGGACCGGGAACGAATATAGCACCAATCCCGCAAACAAAGATTGTAGGCTACACCCCTGGTGGTAATCATAATTTAATGGATTGGGGAACTTTTCCTCATAAAGATGAGGATAAAGGTGATTGGGAAGTGGCCAGTTGGGCAATAAATGTGCTCAATAAAAAACCTAAGCATCCCTTTTTTCTTTCAGTTGGTTTTTTCTTACCTCATGTACCACTTTATACTACTAAAAAATGGTTTGATATGTATCCATATAAAACTTTACAAATGCCTCCAATGATTGAAAAAGACAGGGATGATACGCCCAGATTTTCATGGTATAATCATTGGGATGTTCCAGAACCTCGCCTTAAATGGCTTAAAGAAAATGATCAATTAAAACCTTTGGTTCGTTCATATTTAGCAGCTATAAGTTTTGTTGACAGTCAAGTTGGACGCGTAATAGATGCACTAGACAATAATGGGTTGGCCCAGAATACAATCATTGTACTGTGGTCAGATCATGGTTATCACTTAGGTGAAAAACAAATTAGCGGCAAAAACACTTTATGGGAACGTTCCACAAAAGTACCACTTATTTTTGCCGGACCTGGAATAGAAAAAAACACTAGTTATGATAGCCCTGTAGAATTATTAGATATTTATCCAACTTTAAATCAACTTTGCCAATTACCAATTCGCAAAGAGCTTGAAGGACATTCACTTGTTCCACAATTGGAGGATTCAAAAATTGAACGCCTTTGGCCTGCAATCACCACAAATAATCATAACAATCATAGCATACGCACCAATAATTGGCGTTATATATGCTATGCAGATGGAAGTGATGAATTATACGATGTAAAAAACGATCCCAATGAGTGGTATAATCTGGCCATGATAGAAAAATATAAATCTGTAAAACAAGAGTTATCACAATGGATACCAAAGACAAACCATCCACCACATATTGGTAATAATTTACGTGTATTAGAGTACCACAATGGAACTGTCATTTGGGAAGGAGATACGATTCAAACTAAAGACCCTATTCCGGGAAGATAAAAATCAATAGTACTTCATAAAATAAGGAACTACTTTTTATGGAATATTAACACACCTACTTTAATACAAAACATACTTAGAAAGATGGAAAACTTTGTTTTTATCAAAGCTTAAAATAACTGAAAAAATACTAACACCATGAATTAATAAAGTCAAAGAGAAGGATTGGTTTTACCAATATTATAAAATCGTTTTTTTATGATAATACTTACTAAAAACTAAAAACAGAAATCCACATAACAACCAGGCTGGTAAAGTTACAAAGGATAAAAAAACATCATACTTTACAGATATAAAATAAAACAGTCCAAAACTAATGGCCCAGGCTAAAAGCACAGCTTTGTTATAGTTTAAATTTGAGACTTCCGCATAATTCTTAACAATACCTATTTTTTTAGCAAAAAAATGTTCAAACACTATAATAGCTCCAAAAGGAGCTAAAATAAATCCATATAAGGCTACAAAACCAAGTAACTTCATAGCAAAAGCTGGAAAAATACCTGCTATTGTTGCAATAGTTCCTGCTAAAATGGTAACCCAAAAAGTAGAAGCTTTTGGTATTATAGCTTGAAATGCCAAACCGGCTCTATAAATGGTAGGATTAGCAGTAGTCCATCCTGCTAAAACAACAGCGATAATTCCGAATATACCAATAGCACTATGAGCCAGAGGTCCCGGAGCTACAGGTGGTGCTTCACCATTCGATAAAAATGCTTGTGCCTCAGGAGACTTAACATAAACGGCATATAGAAGAGCGGCGGCTATCCATGCCATATAATGCCCAATATACATCCCTGCGGCGGTAGTCCAACCGGAACTAGAATTTTTTGCAAATCTAAAAACTGATAAATCTGACATCCCAATATGCATCGCTGCGTTTGCGAACCACGACCAAATGACCACATGCCAGAAAGTATATTTAATCTGTCCTGGAAATGGTTCAGAACCTTCTCCCCAAATATTCCAAAAATCAGAAAAAGAAGAAACTCCTAACTGATTTAAAGCAACAATACCACAGGCTAAAAAAGCCAATACAATTATTGGAGACATCCAATTGGCCGCCTTAGAGACAGTTTCATACCCTTTTGCAGCTATTATTGAGATAAGTGCCCCAATAATCAGTACAATTACCACCCAAGTAATTCCATTAGGCATCGTATCAGTTAATCTTGGCATTTCCATATTCAGTGGCACACCTACAGCAGTTGCCGATACCGTGATCATAGATCCCGCCAAAAAGCAAAATAATACCCCATTAGCTAAATTATAGCCTGTCACTAATTTTTTGCCACAAATTTTTTCTAATTGATAATACAGCGTTAGTCTATTCTTTACTGCAATTTCTGCTGTTAAAAATCGCCAAGATAAAACTGCTAATAAGTTTCCAAGTAATAAACCAACAATTAAGTCGAAGGCACTAACACCAGCTGCCAAAAACAAAGGTCCAATCATAAATTCTGTACCCGCTGCATGTTCGCCCGCATACATTCCTAAAAAACTTTTCCATCCTTTTAGTTTTGAACTAGGAACAACTTGTCTTTCAAATTCTCCTCCTTTTGTTTCTTCTATTTTAATATCTGGATTATTTTGGGTCATAAAATTGGCTGTTAAATTGTTTCTCAACTTGCCTACCGACAAGGCATTATCAACCAGAGGCTGACCACTAAAGCTGACAGTCATTAAATAATAATAAAATCAAAACACACAAAGTCTATTACTAATGTGTTTATACCAAATGATTGGGCAAGTCTTCTAATTTCTCACAACACAATTGTTCCATAACTTGCTGTAATTGAGTTTTTATTATAGACATAGTATGATCTCCTCCCTGGGTACCTAAAGCCGCAGTTCCATACATAAAAGATCTACCCATAAAAGTAAATTTAGCACCACTGGCAATAGTTCTAGCAATATCAGGACCCGAACGAACACCACTATCCATCATCACTTCAATTTTATCTCCATATTTTTCAGCAATTGTCTTTAATGGTTTAATGGCAGATTGACCTGCATCTAGTTGTCGTCCTCCATGATTTGAAACAATTATTCCATCAAATCCTAAACGAATGGCCTCTTGGGCATCCAATTCTGAGGCTACTCCTTTTAGCACCAATTTTCCTTTCCACATGTCTCGAATTGGCTTTATCTTTTCTTCATTTAACCTTCCTGAAAAAGTATCATCCATAAATTTGCCAAATTGCTTTAAATCTAAGCCAGGAGGTATATAAGGTTTTAAAGTAGCAAAAGTGGGTTGTCCATATCTTAATGTTTCCAATGCCCAATGAGGTTTTCCTAAAATTTGCAAAATATTTTTTATAGACATTCTTGGTGGCATTGACAATCCGTTTCTAATATCATGAGGTCTATATCCAAAAGTAGGAACATCGCACAAAACAACTAGTACAGGACACTGAGCGGCGGCGGCTCTATTGATTAGATCATCTCGTAAAGAATCTTCAGTAGGATGATATAATTGAAACCAGGCTTTTCCTTCAGTCAATTCACCAATCCGTTCTATACTATCTGTAGCAACCGTACTCAAAATAAACGGAATATTGTGTTTTAAAGCTGCTTTGGCCAAAATTTCTGAGGAATTAGGCCAAATCAATCCTTGAAGTCCTATAGGAGCAACACCTACAGGGGCATCATATTCTACACCAAAAAGGGTGGTTTTAATAGAAGATCCCGAATAGTCTTTTAGATAATTTGGTCTTAATTGGACTTCTTGAATTTCAGTAGTATTTCTATGCAGATTTACATATTCATTACAACCACCATCTAAATATTCAAAAACAAATTTTGGAATTCTTCGTTGAGCCTTTGCTCTTAAATCATCAATAGATGGAAATTTTGGATTGTAAGGTAAACTCATAATTATTATAGAATTATAAAATTGATGTCAATAATTTAAACTTCAAACAACAAAGGTGTTAACTTTTTCATTTTATAATTTTCTTTCAAAAAGTTAGCATTTAACTTCTTATTAGAAATTATCATTGCCGCTCCTAAGGCAGAACCCAATGGTGACTTAGTTGTTCTAATTTTATATTCTTGAAAGTGATGTGCTATTAATTTTACAAATACGTCATTATCAGTAAACCCACCATCAATATATATTAGTTTTATCAATTTATTATTTCCAATAGCTTTTTTGATAGTTTGAACTTGCATATCCATCAATTCTATCATCAGCTGATGGAAAGCCTCTTCAAAAGATTCAAAATGTTCAAGATCGGTTTTATTAATTTGCTTCCTTTTTAATGTAATTCCTTTAAATTTGAAGTATATTCCCGGATTTGATATCAATTTTAAATATATACCTTTATCAAATTTTATATTACGATGAGCCCCATATTCTTTATGATAGAACTTACTTAATTCTTCTATTTGAATTCTATATTCATTCCCCATAAAAAAACGAGTAGCCTTTACACGTTTACCATCGATTTGCATATAATTTAAGCAATTATTTTCCAAATCTTCTTCAGTTAAAATTTCATCATTAAAGGCATTTAATGAAATACTCCAGGTACCAGTTGAAAGTAATAAAAAGGGTTTCTTTTTACTTAAAACGTATGGTATCAGAGCTGATGAACTATCGTGAATACCCACCCCAATTTTAATGTTTTTATCATGATAATTCATGTTAATACTGGTTTTAGTAGACACTATAGGCGGTAATATTTCATCTATCCCTTCTTTAGAAACCCAATTATGATATGCATTGGTTTGAAAATTCCAGAGATTTGTATGACAGCCAATACTGGTAAATTCACTTAAAGGAATACCTGTAAATAAATAAGATAAATACTGTGGAAAATGTAAAGCGTATTTGATTTGTTTGAATATTTTTGGTTTAGTTTTCTTTATCCAATACAATTGCAATCCTGAATTTAATGCTCCATTTTGGGGTGAGGCGGTTTCTGTTGCTATAGTTTTAATATCACCATAAGTATCATAAAACTCATCGAGAATCTTTTTTGGAATAGGTTTGGTGTAGTTGTACAATGGAGTAAGCACTTTTCCATTTTTATCTAGGTGAACAAAACTAGCACCATAAGTCGAAAAATTTATCGCCTTTATTTCATACTTATCTTCATTTAAAATTTTATCAAAACTTTTTTTTAACCATTTTCTTAAGTAGGCTAGGTTTTCTGTAGGATAACCATCTTCATCTTCAATTTCATCAAAACGAGAATATTCACGGTAAACTTCTTGATAATTGGCGTCAAATAAAAAGAATTTTTTATTCGTTTTACCTATATCAAAAATTGCCGTGACTTTCTGTTTTGTCATTCTTTATTTTGTATTTTAATGTGCTTCTTTTTGATAAGGCCAAAAGCGGGTTATAAACCAGTTGCAACTGACGTGGTTCCTCTTTCTTTTATTAATTTATTCCTAATATCAAAATAACGATATGCATTAATAGGATTAATTACGCCACCAGACTGATATCTTGCTTGTTTGATTAAGGGTCTAACATCAGTACGATAAGCATCTTGCAAAATTTCTTGACATTTTACTACATCATTATTTTGTTGAGCCATTTTTAATAATTGTCGATCTATTAAAAGAGCTTTAGCATAAGCTTCTTGAATTGCCTCTAAAGATTGTATTAGATCTTCTAACGGATCTTTAACATTATGACTTGCATCTATCATCCAAGCCAAGTCAGGATTGTTTTTGTTGTTTTCCATACCATATACCAGTTCATTGAAAATGAGAAACAAAGCATATGGTTTAATAGAACCAACAGTTAAATCATCATCTCCATACTTACTGTCATTAAAATGAAACCCTCCTAATTTACCCTGCATCATTAAAGTTGCTACTATTTGTTCAATGTTGGTATTTGGCAAATGATGCCCCAAATCTACCAAAGTATAAGCTTTATCACCACAACCATTTGCCAAAAGCAAAGAAGTACCCCAATCTCGTATAACAGTACTATAAAAATTAGGTTCATAGGGCTTATATTCTATAAACATTTTCCAATCATCCGGTAATTTTTTATATATTTTTTTAAGGCTATTTTGCGTATTTTGTAGAGCCAGTTGAAAATTATTTTGACCGGGAAAATTTGAACCATCTGCTAACCAAACCGTAATGCTTTTCGATCCAAGTTTCTCTCCAATATCAATAACCTCAATATTATGTTCAATAGCTTGATCTCTTACGGCATTACTTACATTAGACAACGAACCAAATTTGTAACTTTCTTTAGCATTTGCTTGGTCTTGAAACGTATTAGAATTAACAGCATCAAAAATGATATTATGAGAACTTGCCAACTCTTTAATAGCTTTATAATCTTTAGGGATATCCCATGGAATATGTAAAGAAATAGCCCCTGCTGTTTGCGTTAATTGATGTATAATGCCAATATCATCTATTTTTTCTTCTAAAGAAGAAGGTTCTCCCCCATAAGAGAATCTTCCGAACCTAGTACCACCTGCACCCAATGCCCAACTGGGTATTGCAACTTGAAAATCAGCAAGTTTTGCAATAATTGCATCAACATTTCTACCACTATTTGATAAAGTATTTGCCAAAAAATCAAAACTTTCTTTATGTTTGGTAATATCCTTTTTATTATTGTCTTGTATTTGACTTTGCTCTATAATCATATAACTTATATTATGTTATTTTGTAAGAAACCTCCACAAACTAATATTTAGCTTGCGGAAGCTTACAGAAAACTAACTCAAATTTATCTTACAAATGCGGCTGGCATTCCTCCATCAACATTGATTATGTTTCCGGTTGTTTTATTTAAGATTGCTACTAAAGCAAATACGCCATTGGCAATATCTGCCGGATATATAATTTGGTTCAATAAATTTCTTTTTGCATAATGATTAGGTAGTTCTTCTACGGTTATACCATAGGCTTTTGCTCTTCCTTCAGCCCAATCACCTTCCCATATTTTACTCCCTATAATAACCCCATCAGGATTTACAATATTGACCCTTATTTTACTATCACCTAACTCAGCTGCTAATAAACGAGCCATATGTTGTTGAGCGGCTTTCGCAGTACCATATCCTACATTATTTGGTCCTGCAAATAATCCGTTTTTACTTGCAATACTTATAAAATCTCCGCCCATATTTTGGTTTTTCATAATGGCAACTCCATTTTTTGCAAGAAGAAATTGTCCCTTAACCATAACATCTTGTAACACAGTCCAATCTTTTTCATCATGATCTTCTAAAGGTTTAGATATCGCTAAACCGGCACTATGGACAACAATATCAACACCTCCAAAATCTAAACAAGCCTTTTTATAAGCCGATTTTACAGATTCTTCTTTGGTTACATCACACACCACATAACTTGCCACATCTTTACCAAAAGTTGAAACAGCCTCCAATAGCCTATCTTCAACAACATCAGTAAGTACCACATTTGCTCCTTCTTCAGCAAGTTTATCCGCAATTGCTTTTCCTATTCCACCACCTGCTCCAGAAACCAAAGCAACTCTACGTGATAATGGTTTTTCTTTAGGCTGTCGTTGTAATTTTGCTTCTTCTAATAACCAATATTCTATATCAAATGCTTCTTGCCTTGGCAAAGAAGTATATGATGTAAGTGCTTCGGCTCCTCTCATTACATTAATTGCATTAACATAAAATTCATTCGCTACTCTGGCCGTTTGTTTATTCTTAGCAAAACTGAAAATACCTACCCCCGGATATATTATTATTACAGGA
>DEIV01000043.1 GCA_002352665.1 Flavobacteriaceae bacterium UBA2765 | reverse complement strand
GAGAAATTTATGTCGAAAACAGGATCAATTTATTGGAGGTTTAAGAGCAGGAATGGGCTATTGTGGTGCTAAAGATATTGAAACCTTAAAAACTACAGGTAAATTTGTGAAAATTACAGCTTCAGGAATTAATGAAAGTCATCCGCATGACGTTATGATTACTAAAGAATCACCAAATTATTCTAGAAGATAAGCTAAACTTTTATATTACTGTTTTTTATAAAATTGATGTAAAATCTTAATTGAGAATGCTTTTTTTTAACAAATTGTGTTAAATGTGCAAAAGCTTTGTAATTACTTATACTTTTCTTAAAGAAGGCACGTTATCTTATTGCATTTAATTCCCATTCCGTAGTTTTCAAAAAATGGTTACATTTTCTGGCTGCGGAATGTTTTTTTGATAACGTGCCTAAATAATATATTTGAATTAGGGGTTTTTAAGAGTAATAATTATTCCACAATATACGCTTTTTTTATATAATCTAATTCAGGAAAGTTATTTTTTAAATATGAATTGCCATGTTTTTCAATAGAGTCCTGTTTAGTCGATGGCTTTTCTGCATAACCATTATAAAAAGATTTAACTACATTCATACCCTTTGTTACCTTAGCTATAACGGGAAAACCTTTAACATCACTATAAAATATAGAATCTAATCTAGGTGAATTACTTTTTAGATTGATAAAAATTTGAGTCGTTCTAGTTTCTTTACCACTTCTAGCAAATGCAATTGTACCCTCTAAATTACCCTTCAAAACAGGTTCATCAGGTACTTTATAATTGCCCCATGATGAGTTAATTGTTGGATCATTATGAATTCCAAATTGAACAACAAAATTAGGAACCACTCTAAATAATGCAATGTCTGTATAAAAATTAGTAGTAATTAATTGATACAGCCTATCTACAGCTTTAGGAGACCATGCTCTATGCGATTCTATATCAAAACTCCCTTTAGTTGTTTCAAATCTGGCCTTGAATATTTCTGGAGCTTTCTTTTTTGTCCAACTTTCTTTAATAGTTTTCTGACTACAAGAAACAGAAACCAATAGTATAATAAGATAAAACATTTTCATAAAATTCTAATTTATTTTACCGCTTCATCAACAACAATGACTATTTTATTACCAAATGGACTTACCGCTAGTCGTGTAATTCCCGTTAATCCAAAAGAAGACAAAGAAGCGAATTCAATCCAATCTTTATCAACCTCAGGTTTTAATTTATACAATTTGTCATTTTTGCCCATAATCATTGTTCCATCCGGTGTCCATGCTATATCTTGCGAGTCTTCTAATGCATCTGCTATGTATTTTTTTTCACTATTAACGGGATCTATAGAATATATTTCAGGTTCATCGTGTTCGAGTCTGATAATACTCATTAATTCAGTATTAGGTATTTTAACAATAGACCTTCCTATATTTTTATCGATAGGATATTTAATCTTATATTTTAAATTGGAAACTTCTAAAGATGAAGGATCATCAATAACAAAAGTGACTATCATTTTTTTATTATGCCAAGCCTGATAACCAACATGTAAATTATCGATTAATATTTCTTCTTTTTTTCCATTAAAATGATACAGCCAAAGTAATTGACTTCCATCTTTTTCTAATCGAACTACTGAATAATATTTTTTATTAGGAGTTTGCAAAGGAGAGTATTCATTTGCTTCAGTATCCGTTAACCAATTTTTAGAGTTGGACTCAATATTATAAAGAACAATATCAGTTTGGTCATTACGTGTTGAACTAAATAAAATTCCGGTGCCATCATTTAAAAATGATGGTTGATTGTCATAACCTTTATTATCAGAAATATTAATAGGATTGTTAACAACAATAATACTATCTCCAATAATTAAATCAAACAGATAAACATCAGTATCAGTTTGGCCGAAGCTAAATAAAGAGGCTAGTAATGTTAAACATAAAAAATTTATTTTCATATAATTCTTAAAAATCTAATTTTATTAATACGGTAAATCTTACCCTATTTCTTTTTTAAATATATAGCGGCACTTATACCAACTTCATTCCAAGTTTTACTAACACCATCAGCACCTTTGTGTTGTTCAAAGCAAGCCTTACTTAAAGATGCTAATGCTAGTTTTGCATTCCAATCATCTAAATTCATTTTACCTTCCAATTCAACCAATTGACCACTTGTAACATGGCTTACTGCTATTTTGTGTTGCACACCATTCATTTTTAAATCAATTGAACCAGAACCATCTTTATTTAAATTTAAGGTACCGGTTAAGGATAGTGTAGCATCCATTATGCCAAAAAATAGCTCTTTTAATTTGGTGTCTCTTTCTGCATTATTAGAGAAAAGACTACTCACGGGTATTTCAAATTGAGTACCATTCAGTGCACCAACAGCTGTAGTATCACTATTGATATTTAAAATTTTTATTTCTTTAAACACACCTTTTACAGCAATTTTATCAGTTGTTTTGTACCCTATCCAATTCGCTGTAATGGTTTTCGACTCAATTGAAAATTGAGCAGGATTTTTTTTAACTTCTTTTTTACAAGAGAAGATGGTAATACTTATGAATAACAAGGATATAATAATGGGCAATTTTTTTAAAAAACACATACTATTTAATTTTTTTATTTGTCATTTGTTCTACTAATTCAATATATTTTTGTTTGGCATCATCTGTACTTAATGAATTTATTTGAAACCAAGCATTTAATTTAAAGGCATTTCTTACTTCACTCTCACCTGAGGGTTTGGTATAATTTTTTCCGTTGGTGGCTTGTTTATAATAAGCATAAAACTTTAGCATAGTATCAGGAGGAATCTTATCAGTCATCGCTGAAGCTATTTCAAAAGCTATTTCAAACCTTTTATCAAGCTCTGTCATTATATGATGCTATTACAGTTTCACCTCCTTTAACCTTATCATTTAAAGATATGTTTACTTCCATATCTAAGGGTACAAAAACATCTACTCTAGATCCAAATTTAATAAAACCCGAATCAGATCCCTGTTTGGCATGCTCTCCTTTTTTAGCATAATTTACAATTCGCCTTGCCATAGCACCCGCTATTTGTCTGTATAAGATTTTCCCTGTTGAAGTATTTTCGACAACAACGGTAGTCCTTTCATTTTCTTCTGAAGATTTAGGATGCCAGGCTACTAAATATTTTCCAGGATGGTATTTGCTATAAACAATTTTCCCTCCTATAGGATATCTTGTTACATGAACATTAACAGGAGACATAAATATTGAAATTTGCTTACGTTTATCATTGAAAAATTCTTTTTCAATAACATCTTCTACAACCACTACCTTACCATCAACCGGAGCCACAATATGATTTACATTTTCTACAGTTATCCGTTTAGGATTTCTAAAAAATTGAAGTACTAATATAAACAGAAGTAAAAATACAATCATGATTAATTTTCTTAACCACTCAGTATATACAAAATAGTCAGTAATAAAAATTACACCAACTAAGAATAACATTGAAATTATTATTATTTTATATCCTTCTTTATGAAACATTTATAATATACTTTAATAAAGTTAACAAATTACAAAAAGATGTTTTATTTTTCATACATAAAAATATTATGTTATAATATGTAAATATACATATACAAAAGGGGAAGCAAAAATAATACTATCTAATCTGTCTAGAAATCCGCCATGCCCCGGTATAAAATTACTACTATCTTTGACACCTGCTTCTCTTTTAAATTTAGACTCTATCAAATCGCCTAAAAGCCCAAAAACTGAAACAATTGCAGCTATTACAAACCAATTCATGAGACTTATTTTAGTACAATAAAATGAAATAAAATATGCTCCTATTAACGCAGCTATCAATCCACCTAAAGCACCTTCAACAGTTTTGTTAGGAGATACTTTTTCATATAATTTTGTTCTTCCTATTGTACTACCCACTAAATAAGCAAAGGTATCATTTATCCATATTAAAATAAAGATACTAATAATAATTTTTGGATGATAATTAGCATCAATAAACGGAATTTGAACTAAGGTAGCAAAGGGTAAGGCAATATATGCCAAAGCCAAAAAATAATGCCCCAATTTGCTTGATGTTAAAGTAATCTTAGATTTAAATAATTGATAGATTAAAGGAATAAACAAACTGGAGATTAATAAAAAATGTAAGTATTTAATTGATAAATCAGGAAAATTTATAAAATTAAAATATATTAAACTTGCAACAATAAACGTCCATTTATAACTTAAATTGATAAGATTTTTAAACTCATACAAGCATAATATCATCAATATATAAAAAACCAAATAGAATGATTCTTTTGCGTATAAAATACCACCAATAATAATACATACGTATACTAATCCTGATAAAGCCCTAATAAAGAGTTCTCTCATATTATAAATCTTCTAATAATAACAAATATAAGTTTTTTGCATTATTATTACCGAAGCTTAAAAAGTCATCTTCAACTTTTTCTGGCATATAACTTTTTATAGAACTAATATTGGTAGGGAAATTTTTATGATAAGTATCCCTAATACCCATTAAACCTTCACTTTTATTTTTAACCAACTGACTGGTTTTAGCGAATACTATAAAAAAATCTGGCAAATTTGTTATTTTATGGTGGCTCACCTGAACTGAAGAAAATAAAATACTACCTTCATCAGCTACCAGTCGTTCGCAATATGTAAAAAAAGGTAACCGTTTTTGGATGTTAGATGTATTATCTGTACCAACAATCGTCAAAATTTTCTTTAAATCATTATTAAAACAAACCACCTTTTCCCAATGGTTTTCTTCAATGATGCTTAGTAAGTTATGATTAACTTCTTCTTGATGAGTACAGTACAAAAATTTACCACCTTTAGAGATAAAATTTTGTACAAAGGCTTCATCTAAAGCGTTATGCTCAATTGTTGAAGTAACGGTATCTGATATATTAGCAGCATCATCTTGTGCTGGACTAAAAATTTTTTTAAAAAAATTCATTTTTACTATGATGTTTATCAAAAGTAAAAAATACCAATAGATTAAGCGAATTCTGTTGAAATCTCGCCCTCATTGTTCACATCTTTTTCTTCATCAACTATAGTCTCTTTAATTTTTTTGTCTTCTTTTTTTACTGCTAATGGTTCTTTTATAAATGGTCTTTCTCCAAAAATCTTAACTAAATCATCACTAAATATAACCTCTTCTTCTAATAAAAGTTCTGCTAATTCAACCAATTCTTTTTTATGTTTAGATAGGACATCAATAGCTCTTTTATATTGAGTTTCAATCAATTTAGATATTTCTTTGTCAATGAGTTTGGCAGTTTCTTCACTATAAGGCTTAGAAAAATTGTATTCAGATTGTCCAGAAGAATCGTAATAAGTAATATTTCCTAAAGTCTCGCTTAAACCATAAATGGTTATCATTGCTCGAGCTTGTTTATTTACTTTTTCAAGATCGCTTAACGCTCCGGTAGAAATTTTGTCAAAAATAATTTTTTCTGCAGCTCTACCACCTAAAGCAGCACACATTTCATCTAACATTTGCTCAGTTTGAACAATCATTCTTTCTTCCGGCAGATACCAAGCAGCACCTAAAGATTGACCTCTAGGCACAATAGTTACTTTTACCAATGGAGCAGCATGTTCAAGCATCCAACTCACCGTTGCATGACCTGCTTCATGATAAGCAATAGTTTTCTTTTCTTTTTGTGTTATGATTTTATTTTTCTTTTCTAAACCACCCACTATTCTATCAACCGCATCTAAGAAATCTTGATGATGAACGGCTTTTTTATCTTTTCTCGCGGCCACTAATGCAGCTTCATTACAAACGTTTGCAATATCAGCTCCTGAAAAACCAGGTGTCTGTTTTGATAGAAATTCTATATCTACGTCTTTCGCTAATTTTAAAGGTCTAATATGCACCTCAAAAATTTCTTTTCTTTCATTCATGTCAGGTAAGTCAACATATATTTGTCTGTCAAATCTACCTGCTCTCATTAAAGCTTTATCAAGAACATCTGCACGGTTAGTAGCCGCTATAACAATAACATTTACATCTGTACCAAAACCATCCATTTCAGTTAATAGTTGATTCAATGTATTTTCACGCTCATCATTTCCACCTGTAAAACTATTTTTTCCTCTGGCTCTACCAATGGCATCAATTTCATCAATAAAAATAATAGAAGGAGATTTTTGAGCAGCTTGTTTAAACAAATCTCTTACACGAGAGGCACCAACACCAACAAACATCTCTACAAAATCTGAACCAGATAACGAAAAGAAAGGTACTTTAGCTTCTCCGGCCACAGCCTTAGCAAGTAAGGTTTTACCGGTTCCCGGAGGGCCTACTAGCAACGCTCCTTTTGGAATTTTTCCACCTAATTTAGTATACTTATCAGGGTTTTTAAGAAAATCAACTATTTCTTGAACCTCCTCTTTAGCACCTTCTAAACCAGCAACATCTTTAAATGAAGTTTGTACTTTTTGATCTTGGTCAAATAATTTGGCTTTAGATTTTCCTATATTGAAAATCTGACCTCCAGGTCCACCACTACCACCTGAACCAGACATACGTCTCATTATAAATATCCAAATAGCAATTATAAATATAAATGGTAACCACATAAAAATACCATCCCAAATATTAGTTTGTGTTGCATTTGTAGTGTCAAAATTTAAATTATATTGAGATTTGTCTTGACTTAGCTCATTTTCAAAATTTTGTAAGTCTCCAAAATCAAATACATATAACGGATCTTTTGCGTTGAAAAATGGACTTTTAGTTTTTGATTTATGCTTCTCCTTTTGTAAAGCCTCATCAGTAACAAAAACTTGAGCTACATCATTATTTACAATTACTATTTTTTTAACGTCATTTTCTTTTAATAATTCTTTAAATTCATTTTCAGTTAATTTACTGGTTGATAATTCTGAGCTGTTAAAAAATTGGTAACCAATAATTAATGCAAATAGAATACCATATATCCAATAGAAATTAAATTTAAATTTGAATTCTTTAAAAGGTTTGTTTTTATCTTTATCTTGACTCATGTATATGTTCTAAATTGTTATTTTATTTAATATGTGGCTTCAACACTTGTAATCTTGGCATCACCCCATAAACTCTCAATATTATAAAATTCTCTAATTTGTTTTTGAAAAATATGTACAACTATATCAATATAATCCAATAAAATCCATTCTGCATTAGCTTCTCCTTCAACATGCCATGGTTTATCTTTTATGGCTTTGCTCACTGTTTTTTGTATCGAACTGGATATGGCATTAACTTGGGTATTAGAGCTGCCTTCACAGATTACAAAATAATCACAAACTGTATTTTCAATATCTCTTAAATCTAAAATGCTAATATTTAACCCTTTAACTTTTTCTATTCCTGCTATAATTTCAGTTAATAACTGATCAGTACTTGCTTTTTTTTTGTCATTCAATACCTTTATATTTTCCATGCAAATGTATTAATTTTATCAATATTGATGTGTTATATTTGCAATTATATATGAAGATAGTCAAACTTGATGCCATAGATTCAACAAATTCCTATTTAAGAAATTTGGTAAAACGAACAAATGTTGAAAATGGAACCGTAGTCACTTCTGAATTTCAAACCAAAGGAAGAGGATTAAATGACAATAAATGGAATTCAGAAAAAGGTAAAAATCTAACATTTAGCGTTTTAATTAAGTTTGATGATTTTAATATAGCCAATCAGTATTTTCTAAACTATTGTATAGCTATAGCTTTATATAATGTTTTAAAATATTATATACCCAATAAATTATTTGTCAAATGGCCTAACGACATTATGTCAGAAGGGAACAAAATATGTGGCATTTTAACAGAATGTGTAGTGAAAAACTCTAAAGTTTCTTATGCTATTGTTGGTGTTGGTCTTAATGTAAATCAAGATATTTTTCCTAAAAACATCAATAAGGTGACTTCTATAAAAAAAAGATTAAATACAGCTATTGATAGGGAGGAATTATTGCAGAAAATTTTGATTGAAATTCAGTATCAATTGATAGCTATAAAGAAAAAGGAATTTGTTAAATTAAAAGATGATTACGAAAGTGTTTTATATAAAAAAGGAATTCCCTCCATGTTTAAAGATAAAAATAACACTAAATTTTTAGGTAGAATAATTGGTACTTCAGTAAAAGGAAATTTGCTCATTGAACTTGAAAATGAAATGGTAAAAGAATTTGGTTTGAAAGAAATTAAATTTATTTAGTTTAATTTAAATCTTCTCTATATTTTCTGCTAATGTATTGATGAATTTTTGAATTGGGTTTTTAATCATCATGGCCATCATAGCATTGAACTGGCCTTCAAATACCAATTGCACTTCACTAAAATCTTCGTCTCGTTTATGAATGGTACCTGTAAGCGTAAAAGGGAATTTATCGTTTGTGGAAGCTAAAACAACAAGATTGTCGGTATTTTTTTCTTTCATTTTAAGCCTTATTTCAGGCATACCTTTTAAGGAGAATAGAAAAGAATCATCATTGGCTTCAAATTTTTCAGTGTTCTCCGGCATTAATTGTTCAAAATTTTCAACTTTCGTTAAAAACTCAAAAACCTCGCTATGCGTTTTTTTTACAGTTATTTTGTTAGTTTCTAAATTCATATTTTGGGTTACATATTTTATGCATGAGTCCTAGTTTAATGTTTGACATTTATCCTAGCCACTCACTTGGTTTTCTGCGCCAATTTTCTAAAGTAAATAAATCATCTTCTGGAACATATTCTCTAGTCACCGCTTGCTTTATTAAATTATCATAATCGCTTATGGTAGTTAATTCGATCTCTGATGCTTTAAAATTTTGTGTAGCAACTTCAAAACCATAAGAAAAAATAGCCACCATGCCCTTAACCTTAACTTCTTGTTCTTTTAATGCTCTTACAGCATTTAGGCTACTATTACCGGTACTTATCAAATCTTCAACAACTACAACAGATTGGTGTTTTTCAATATGACCTTCAATTTGATTTTGTCTACCGTGTTTTTTAGCTTCAGGTCTAACATAAATAAATGGCAATCCAAGTTCTTGTGCAACTAATGCTCCAATGGCAATAGCTCCTGTGGCTACACCGGCAATAGCATCCGGTTTACCATATTTTTGATCAATGATTTTAGATAAACATTCTCTAATAAAGGTTCGTATCTGTACATGAGATAAAATGATCCTATTATCACAGTATATAGGCGATTTCCATCCTGATGCCCATGTAAAAGGATTTTTGGGACTCAGTTTTATTGCCTTTATTTGTAAAAGAAACTCAGCGGTTTCTTTAGCCATATTTTTTTCAAAAATCATAATAACAAATCTAAACAAATTTATTTTAACTTTATAGCTAAATGATTAAAGTACTACGCACAATTTTTTTTAATAATTTCCCTATTTACCTAACTGACGATTTAAAGTATAAATCTGAAACCAATTTTTATAATATTGAAGAGGCTGATTTGCTTACTTTAATTCACGATTTAGAATTGGGTTTATTGGAAAAAGTGTATTTATATGATGTTAATTTTGATAATTTGTGGGAACATTTTTCTAGTCAGTTTAAAATAGTTAAGGCCGCAGGCGGGAAAGTTTACAATCTGAATAATGAAATTTTATTTATTTATAGAAATGATAAATGGGATTTACCCAAAGGGAAAATTGAAAAAAATGAGACCCCTGAACAAGCGGCCATAAGAGAGGTGGAAGAAGAAACAGGAGTTAAAGGATTAAAAATTGTAAAGCCATTAGAAACAACATTTCATATCTATAAATTTAAACAAAAACAGATATTAAAAATTAGCTATTGGTATAAAATGGAGACTTCTTTTAAAGGTATATTAAATCCACAACAAGAAGAAGGAATTTCAAAAGTGGAATGGCTTAGTCAACAAGAAATTAAAAAAGTTATAAAAAATACCTATGCTAATATTAAATTGTTGATGGCTAATTAACCTTTCTAGCTTATTAAACACTAGAAGGACTAATTTTCACTACATAACTCGATAAACAGGATATTCTAAATGTGCTTTTTCATAATATTTACTTTGTTGATGTAGCCATTGAAGCTGAGCATACCAGTTATTGGCAAATTCTATATCAGTCTCTTTTTTAGTGGTAAATTTATGCTTTATACTGGGATTATTATCTAATAGTTCTTTTGCCAAATCCTCCCAAACATAAGGTGAAAATCCCTCTTTCTGTTGTAAAACAGTATCAAAAAAATTCCAGTTAAAAAAAGAATCTGGAGCCTGAGGTTCTAATGTTTCTAATAAGTATCGAATTGCCGGCTGATCAGTATAGATCAAAAAATCTCCTTTGCGAAAAGACATTTCTTTTTTAGTTAAACCCACAGAAGTATTAAAATGTTGATAATGACCTTCATAGGTTAAAGTCCTAGTTTTATAATCGATAATCTTATAGGCCTCAACATGTATAATAGTATCTTGTTGTAATACTTTTGTTTCCACTTGATTGAGCTTTAACAATTCAATGATATTATGCCAGCCTTGAGGAATAATGTAGGCAGTTGGAATACTTATTTCTAGCTTAGGCTTAAAATAATTCTGATAAATAATTTCTTTGGTAAAAGGTTTGTCTCTAAAGTATTTTAATCGTTGTGCTCCTGTAATTTTACTGGTTATCATTTTTCCTTCAAAACCCTTAAAATGTAAGGTGGTCGTTTTAGAGGTATCAATACTCCAATCTAACGGATACGTTTTATGTTGTAGTATGTTTTTATATGCATTACTGCGTAATTCTTTAATTTTATCGGTATCAACTTCAATGATCTCTATCATAGTTTTCAACATCTCATAAGTTCCTATAACTCGCTGCTTATAAGGTTTTAGCATATGGGTTTCAATCATCATGCCTAAGGTGTTAAATAAGGTAGTATAGCCTGTTGAATATCTGGGATAATCCAAAAATTGAGAAAATCCTTTTTCTGGAACACTATTAAAAACATTTACATATGGGGTGATATCCCACTTTTTCTTGGTCAATTTTTTCTCAAGTTCTGGCATTAAAGACTTGTGAAGATAAGTTCCTAAATGGCCACCTAATTTATTGTGTTGGGTAAATAAATGTGTAAGTGTATATTGATAATCGGCACCATTGCTTACATGGGTATCAATAAATACATCTGGCTGTACCAATTGAAAAATTTGAGTAAAAGTTTTGGCATTTTTGGTATCGCATTTGATAAAATCACGATTTAGATCATAGTTTCTAGCATTGCCTCTAAAGCCATATGCTTTCGGTCCATTTTGATTGGTTCTGGTGGAAGTATTTCTATTCAAACTACCACCTACATTATAAATAGGTATAGTAACGATAACCGTATTTTTAGGCATAGCTATTTTGCCATTAGCTATATCTCTAAACAATAACATGGTAGCATCAATACCATCACTCTCTCCGGGATGTATACCATTGTTGATTAAAAGAATACGTTTATTTTTTCTAATCTTAGTAAAATCGAATTCGGCATTACTATTCAATATAACCAAATGTAAGGGTTTACCGGAGTCAGTTTCTCCAATTTCTTGAACGGAAATTTCTGAATAGCTTGTGGCTAAATTCAAATAAAAATCAATGGTTTGATCATAAGTTGCTGTTTCTGCCCCTTGACTCTTTTCAAAAACAGTAATTAATATATTTTTTTTTTGGCTATTTGAAATATGGATAAAACATAAGAAGAAAGCAGTCAGTAAAATTTGTTTCATTAATTTTTTATAAATTTTAGGGTAGTCATTTTATAATCGTTTTTAATTTTAATCAAATACATTCCACTATCTAAATCATTTATATTTATATTTTCATTAGTAGTAGTTTCAAATGATTTTTTTACCAATTGTCCTTGTAAATTATATACTGAAACCGTAATTGAGTCAGTCTCATGTGAAGCAATTTTTAAAAAGTTACTGGTAGGGTTTGGAATCAACGTATAAAATGTTTTTTGATGATTAAAATCATTGACAGCCAATGTACCTTGATCTAAGTTAATCAGTTGAGCCAATAATCTTACATAAGCAGCTTGATTTGTAATTGATGGTTCTGTGATTTCCCAAGAATTTCCGGCAATAGAATTAAAATTTAAATAACTTTTTTGCATTGGTTGATTATAAGGAGGAGACAATGAGGTATCTGCATTATAATTGGCATTAGCACCACCTGTTACATAACCGGGAGCAGGACCAAAAGTAGAAGTTTCCGTATCATCCCATATACTACCATCTGCAAACCAAGCATGATAGATTTGATTAGCACTTTTTTCTGCTCCAATGCTTACCATATTTGATAGATAAACCAGACCAAGTGGATTTACACCATGAAAATAATGAATATGTTCCTTTGCTCTTAATATATAAGATGAATTAGAATTTGTATTGATATCATATTCATCCAATATAAAATTCAAATTGCCAAAATTAGACTTTTGGATATTACTGCCCCAATGATAAGTCCAGTCATTAGCATAAGCCCTGTAGAGATCTAGGTTACTAAACTCAAAATAATTATTATCATTACTAGTAGCAGTAGCAATGGCCGCATCTAGAATTCTATTTTTAAGAGGAAGAGACACACCGGATATGGTTGTGAAATGGAGTAGAGCATCTACACTCATGATATCGTAATTATTCCATATTTCAGATAAATTGATATCATTAAGATGGTTCCCAATATATTGCTGAAATCTATCATCAGCCGTTATGTCAAATAGGTAAATGGCTGCATTTAATGCCATTTTTCTTTGCTGATCAAAAGTCCTGTCAGCATCACCGGATACCACAGAAAGGTCGTCACAATTTTCATCTAAAGTTGCATTCTCTATGCGTGGTTCAACATAATTCCAAGTTAAAAGAGCCTTGTCTTTGAGTATTTGTGAATAACTGTTCATACTTGAAATTGTAGAAAATACTTTTGCTGCATGAGCCAACATCGTACTAGCTGCAATAGCAGAAGAGGTACAAGTTTTTTCATAATATCTAATCGCTGTATTCACACTCGGAGGTGATGAGCTGTTCTCATTATAATTTCTTGCTCCAATCTTTATATGTACAGACCCATCAGTATTTATCATTTTTAACAACCAATCTAATTCCCATTTAATTTCATCTATAAGGTCAGGAATGTTATTTCCGGACTCAGGAATATTCCAATTGTCACCAAATATAGAAGGATTGTTAGTGTAAGCCCAAAGTAAATCATGTATTGGAGATTCTGCAAAAGTTACATATTTGTTATAATCGCCTGCATCAAACCAGCCACCGCTCATGTCTTTAGCTGTACTTGCATTATTTTGCTGATGCACATCACGAGCTTGAGTATCTTGACTAAAAGACGTAGCATCTATGTAACCATTCAATGTATAAGGTGTAACTTTTGCAATACCACAGCGGTTATAATAAAAAGATTTTGTAGCTGTTTTTAATACCTCGTTGTAGACATTGTCCGCAATTGTAAAAGTATCTGAACGCTCATTTTTGGCAACATCATAAATATAATAATCACCATTTTGTGTTACACTACTAAAATCAAACCACCAACCTTTGTCACCAGACTGATTATGCGTGGATCCATTATTCCAAACTGTTGGGTTTCCAGAAAAAACAATAGTGTTATTGTTGGCATTTCTTACTTCTAAAATAGTACTTGGTGTATAACTATCGGTGGCATTGAAACCAATTTGCGGATTACTGATCACAGCAACTTTGGTGTGATTTGGTTTATAACCAAATTGATCTACATGAATAAACTTGCTAGTTTGTGCGAATAAAAAAAGTGGGTTGAGAATCAAAAAGAATAGTAATTTTTTCATCTCTAAAATATTTTTGTTTTCAAATATAAACATTTTATTATGATATACTCTTGTGCTTCTTTAGATTAACTGTATTTTTGCCGCTTATTAAAAATACCATGACAGATTTTATAAGAAAACGAACTGCAAATGCAAAGAACGATATCTTAAGTGGCCTCACAGTGGCCTTAGCTTTAGTACCTGAAGCTGTTGCTTTTGCTTTTGTGGCAGGGGTAGATCCTTTGGTTGGTTTATATGCCGCTTTTATGATTGGATTGATTACCTCGATTTTTGGAGGAAGACCGGGCATGATCTCCGGTGCAACGGGTGCTTTGGCTGTTGTAATGGTTGCCTTAGTAGCTAAAGGAAATGACATGGGGATTGAAGGAGAAAATCTTGGACTTTACTATTTATTTGCTACCGTAATTCTAATGGGAGTTATACAGATGTTGGCCGGTGTTTTTAAATTAGGAAAGTTTGTTCGTTTAATACCACACCCGGTAATGATGGGTTTTGTAAACGGATTGGCGATAGTAATATTCCTATCTCAACTAGGTATGTTTAAAGAAAATATTAAAGATGTTTTTGGGAATAATAAAATAAAAACACATTCTGTTGAAAGAATAATGGATATCAAGGGTGATCATGTTTATGATACCCATACAGGTAATCTTCAATTTACAATAAATGAGGATAAGTTATTTCAACCAATTAATTCAATAGCATCCTACCAGATTGTTGACAGTCAAGTATTCGACCTGAAAACAAAAAAAGTAAAATTCAACATTGAAAAAGATGGTATTTTTCAAATAGAAAAGAAAGGTGTTGCTAAAAAGTTTTTACCAACTCCTAAATTATTACTAATGGTCGGATTGGTTTTATTAACCATGTTATTAATGTTTGGCTTGCCTAAAATATCAAAAAAAATACCAGACGGATTGGTCGCTATATTAGTGGTTTCTGCCATTGTTATATTTGGAAAATTAGACGTTGCCACTGTTGGCAGTTTTATTAGAGAAGGTGGAGGTGAAGGATTAAAAGGTGGATTGCCACTTTTTCAGTCGGATATTTTTGAAAAAATACCATTTACATGGAAAACCTTAAAGTTTATAGGGCCTTATGCATTGATTTTAGCGGCAATTGGACTGATAGAATCGTTGATGACGTTAAATTTGATTGATGAATTAACAGATACAAGAGGAAATTCTAACAGAGAATGTGTGGCTCAAGGTGGAGCGAATATCATTACTGGTCTTTTTGGAGGAATGGGTGGTTGTGCTATGATCGGACAATCTCTAATTAATATAAAAGGAGGTGGTAGAGGTAGACTTTCAGGAATTGTAGCAGCATTAGCCTTATTGGCCTTTATTTTATTTGCATCAGGATTAATAGAACAAGTGCCCATAGCAGCCTTAGTTGGTGTAATGTTTATGGTAGTTATTGGTACTTTTGCATGGAGTAGTTTTAGAATTTTAAATAAAATCCCACTGAGTGATGTTATTGTCTTGATTACAGTTTCTGCATTAACTGTAATTTTCGATTTGGCAATAGCAGTTATAGCTGGTGTTATTATTAGTGCATTGGTATTTTCTTGGGAAAATGCAAAACGTATTAGAGCTCGTAAACGCACAAAAGAAGATGGTACTAAGATTTATGAAATCTGGGGACCTCTTTTCTTTGGGAGTATTCAAGAGTTTAATAATAAGTTTGATATTAAAAATGATCCTGAAAAAGTAGAAGTAGACTTTATCGAATCTCGAATAAGTGATCATTCTGCTATTGAAGCTATTTTCAATCTGGTAAATAAATATGAAGCCGCAGGTAAAACAATAAAATTAAAACATCTGAGTGAAGATTGTAAGGTGTTACTTTATAAATCAAACCCTCATTTCCATCAGGTTATTGTGGAAGATATTGACGATCCACGTTATCATTTAGCGGAAAATCCAGAAAAATTTACCAAAGGGCTTGGTGAGTATACGCATAATTAATTTAGAGGCAAATTTGTGATTTTCATTTTTTGAAAGATTATTTTAATCAATGCAGGTAGGTTCAGGATGAGTTTTTAATATAATAAATGTAATATTGTAGAAACCAATCTTAATTGTATCTAATTATGAAAAATTTACTGCTGACTATATTTGTATTCTTATTTTTTAGCACACTTTTACATGCCGAAATAGTACTTCCAAAAGTTGTGAGTAGCCATATGGTCTTACAACGTAATACTCCGGTTAAAATTTGGGGAACTGCAGATAAACGAGAAAACATTATTGTTTCTTTTAATGGTCAGACCATCAAAACCAGAGCCGATAAAAATGGGTATTGGCAGGTTGTATTGAAAAGCATGCAAGCAGGTGGTCCTCTTAAAATGTTGATTAAGGGTAAAAACACAATTGAATTAACTAATATCTTAATTGGAGATGTTTGGATTTGCTCTGGTCAATCCAATATGGAAATGTCTGTAAAAAATTCAAATAATCCAAATGAAGAAATTACTGCAGCTAATTATCCAATGATTCGCCTTTTTACAGTGCCAAGAACAATTAGTTCAACACCTAAATCTGATATTAGTGATGGTGCCTGGTTGGAATGTTCTTCTGAAAATATTGCTGAATTTTCAGCCGTTGCTTATTATTTTGCTAGAAAATTACAAAAAGAAATAGATGTACCTATAGGTTTGGTGTATAGTAGTTGGGGAGGAACCGGTGTAGAAACCTGGACAAGCGAAGAAGGACTTAGTACTCAAAAAGGATTCAAAAGTGCATTAGAGAATCTCAAAAATTTTAGTCCTGAAACATATGCTAAAATTAGAGAGAAAAAATTATTGGATATAACAGGACCATTGCCAAATGAAGATTTAGGATTGGTTGGTGATAATGCAATCTGGGCTCAATCTACACACGATTTTTCATTATGGAAAACGATGGAATTACCTCAATTATGGGAAAATGCAGGATTGATAGATTTAGATGGAATTATTTGGTTTCAAACCGACTTTGAGTTAGATGAAGATGAGGCAAAAAATACCATATCAATTCATTTAGGACGTATTGATGATTCTGATAATACCTATCTAAATGGAATTAAAGTAGGTGGAATGGTTGAAAAGTATAACATTGATAGAATCTACCCTGTTGAAAGTGGAACTGCTACAACAGGAAAAAATGTTTTAGTGGTTAGAGTTGAAGACCTAAGGTTTGTTGGTGGGTTCAGTTCTTCTAAAGCCGATTTATATATACAGACAAGTAAGAGAAAAATCCCTTTAGCAGGGCTTTGGAAATACCGTATTGGAAAAGGGATTATTGCAGCAAGAAATGCTGGAAATCCTAATGCCATGCCATCATTGTTGTATAATGGTATGATACATCCTCTTCTACCTATGACAATTAAAGGTGCAATATGGTATCAAGGCGAACACAATGCGAGTAGGGCTTATGAATATCGTAAACTATTCCCGAATATGATTACTGACTGGAGAAAACAATTTAATCAAGGAAATTTTCCATTTTTATATGTACAATTGGCCAATTTTATGAAAGCTGATAAAGAACCTGCTGATAGTAATTGGGCAGAATTACGTGAAGCACAATCTATGACGCTTAAAAACACACCAAACACAGGAATGGCCGTAATTATAGATGTGGGCGAAGCAAATGACATCCATCCAAAAAATAAACAAGACGTTGGTAAACGTTTGGCCCTAGAAGCACTAAAAAAAGTGTATCATAAAAAGCATACTTCAAGTCCTGCATTTGCATCAATGCAAGTTGTTAATGATACGGTTAGAATTGTTTTTAAAGAAGTAGGGGGCGGATTAATGGTAAAGAACCGTTATGGCTATGTTAATGGTTTTACTATAGCTGGTGCCGATAAAAAGTTTCATTGGGCAAAGGCCTATATTGAAAATAATAACACCATTGTAGTAATTTCTGATGCTGTGACCGAGCCAATAGCTGTACGTTATGCATGGGCTAATAATCCAGATGACGTGAATCTTTATAATTCTGAAACGTTGCCGGCAGACCCTTTTAGAACAGATGATTGGCCGGGTATTACCATTGATAATAGGATTAAATATTGAGAACTTAGCATTGAGTTATGCTAACTCTTTATAAATTTTTGGACCCTATGATGTTGTTGAGTGTTTATTTTAATAAAGTAAATTCCTGATGTCAAATTGGAGATGTCAATTTTATATGTATTAGGTGTTTTTATTTTTTTTACAATTTTACCAGATTGTTCTAGTATTAAAATTTCATTAACAATTTCAATTTCATTTCTCAACCTAATATTTAAATAATTAGAACTGGGGATCGGATAAATGGAGAAATCTGAAACTGAATAATCATTAGAAGATAAGGTGTCAATTGTTCCATCATTATTAGCATCTTCACAATAATTTTCCAAAAACCAAACTTGTGAATTATCTGCAAAATCATTCCAACCAGAATTACATTTGTAATTGAAATCAGATTCGGGTCTAATTGTAATATAGGTGTCAGTAACCTCTAATTCGGGCATTATACCCATGTCTTTTTGTGCCATACTACCATTACCCAATGCAACTGTAGCTGCGTTATTATCTCCTTTAAATACATAATCTGTCATAGCTTGAACTAATCTATTGGTTGAATATACATCAAGGGCATCATAAGGTCGATAACCACCACTAACAGATCCAGTATAGGAGAGTTGATGATTGGCTTCATAAGAATAAGTATTTGTAGTCCCATTATATTCAAATTCATAAGTATGGTTGGGATCCTTGTCAGATTTAATGGTTATAAAATCTTTATCTGAATTAGGAATAGAAATCAACTGATACATGGCTCTTGTTGCTCTAGGATCGGTGGCATAAATTGCATTACCTTGATCAGTAAAATCATCATAACTTTGTAAAACTAATAACTTTACATCTGAAGGATAATTTTTTAAATCATTATCATCTACAAGAAGCGTAAACCAAGGAGCAAGCATCATAATAAACCTACCATCTTTTCCCCAATTTAAATTGCTAAATACTTCTTTCCCTAACCAAATTGTAGATCCCGCACCATAAGAATGACCCATTAATCCAATTTTTGAAGTATTGATCCAATCAGTATATAAATTTGCCGCTTCTTGAATCATAAAAAGAGAATTAGCATAACTTTCTTGTATGTTGCCAGGGTTTAAATTATAAATATCTACTACCGAATAACCCAAACTTGCAATATATTTTAAATTCTTATCATAACTCTCTACATTTCGTCCCCATCCATTAATAAAAAAGATTGTAGGTTTTTGTGTTGCAGCTCCGTTTGGATGATAAAAAGTAATAGTTCCTTTGTTAGCATAATCTACACTTGTTTCACGCGTGTAATTATTTGCTCCCCAAGAGCCATAACCATTGGTTATTCCATTACTAGAATCATTCAGGTCTGGATATAAATTTTGTGCTGACAGATTATTTAAAAAGGCTATTGAAACAGTTGCAATAACAAAGAAGAATTTGATGTTGTACATTTATTTGACTCTAAAAATTTGTTAAATGTAGACATCTTGAATTGTATGAATTGTAACTAATGTGTCAAATTATTAAATTTTAAAACAGTATGATTTTTAGCCAAAATTAACTGGAAATAAGATTAATTTTTATGATTACAACATAAATAATTTTGGAACCTTAAGTACTGAGGGAAACCTTTAGACTTTCTTTTACATACAAATTTTATATCTTGCGAATACATCTTTTTACTATGAAATTTTTCCAAAAAGAATTAGAATTAAGCCCTGTTTTAAGAGGCTTCCATTTGATTACTGATAAGGTTTTGCAAAATATTCCTCAAATTATAGAAATCAAAACAGGCATGCTGCAGGTATTTATCAAACATTCATCAGCAAGTCTAACCATTAATGAAAATGCTGATGCCTCTGTAAGGCAAGATTTTGAAAATCATATGAATGTTTTAGTGCCAGAAGATGCACCCTATTATACACATACTTACGAAGGTGCAGATGATATGCCGGCTCATATAAAATCGTCTTTAATGGGAGCATCGATACAAATACCTATAACAAATGGAAAATTAAACTTAGGTATTTGGCAAGGTATTTATTTATGCGAACATCGTAATCATGCAAGAGCCAGGTCTATTGTAATTACTGCTTTTGGTAATTAAAACAATTTTGAATTAAGAACAAAATGTTTTTCCTTAGGATACTCGGTTAGTAATAGTAAAATTTATTATATGGTCAATGACAGGGAAGGGTAGCGGGATAAATGGCAATTTTTTCTACCTACCTTTTAGCTTTTAATAATTGCTCTAATATGAACTCAACACCTTCATCATTATTACTTTTCGTTTCAAATCTGGCTGCTTTTTTTACATTAGGTATAGCATTCTCCATAGCATAACTATAATGGGCCAATGCTAGCATTTCCAAATCATTGTTATAATCTCCAAAGACCATAGTTTCTTCTTGACTTATACCTAATTTTTTCTGAAGATGTTGTAATGCATAACCTTTATTGGCATTAGGATGTGAAATATCTAACCAGTTCTTACCAGATATTTTTATTTTCATTTCATTTTCTAAATGCTTAAGAGAAGGGTATATGTGTTTTTCAGAAGATTCAAAATGGTAAATGGCAATTTTAAGAATATCATCAGTAGTTACTTCACTAAGGTCGCCAACTATTTCATATTTTGTATAATATTCATCAAATAATGAAATAAAAGCTTCATCTGTAGTTTCAACATAAGCACTTTCTTTTCCGCACAAAACCGCATAACCACCGTTCAACTTTCTTATCAGTGGAATTAATTGTTGTATTTTATCAGAAGGCAGTTCCGTAAGCATAAATTCATGATCACCTTGTTTAGCATAACCTCCGTTTTCAGCAATTATGGTAATGTCTTCTTTTATTGCATCTAACTTGTGAAGAATACTATGGTATTGCCTGCCACTGGCTGCCACAAAGTGGATATGATTTTTTAACTCAGAAAATAGATCAAAAAATTTTGTACTTACTTCATGTTTAGAGTTTAATAAGGTGCCATCCATGTCGGTAACTACCAATTTTACTTTTGATAAGTCCATAGTATAATTTTAAGATACAAAAATAGGTTTATCTTTTATTGTTATAGTTAATTTTAAATTATGTTTTTAACAAAAAAATCCTGAGCAGAAACTCAGGATTTTTATATAAGCAAGAAATGTTATATTTATTTTACTTTTTCTACAATAGCTTTAAAAGCTTCAGGATTGTTCATGGCTAAATCTGCCAATACTTTTCTATTCAATTCAATATTATTGGCTTTTACTTTACCCATAAATTGTGAATAAGACATACCATGCTGGCGTGCACCCGCATTGATACGTTGTATCCATAAACTTCTGAAATTTCTTTTATTATTTTTTCTATCGCGATAAGCATAAGACATTGCTTTCTCTACCGCATTTTTTGCTACTGTATAAACGTTTTTACGTCTACCAAAATATCCTTTGGCTTGTTTTAATATTTTTTTTCTACGAGCTCTTTTGGCTACTGAATTTACCGATCTAGGCATAATTTTAATTGTTTTTGAGTTAGGCAGACCTCAATTTTAACGGTCATTTTTATAGGCACTAACACATGGTTAATAATTTAATTACCAAATAAACTATTGTTTATTTTAATTTTAATTGTTTTAATACATTCATTTTATCAGCTTTATGAACCAATCCTGAATGTGTTAATTTAAGCTTACGCTTTTTAGATTTTTTAGTCAATATATGACTCTTAAAAGCATGCTTTCTCTTAATTTTACCTGTACCAGTCAGCTTAAAGCGTTTTTTGGCACTGGATTTCGTTTTCATCTTAGGCATTTTCTCCTATTTTTTATTAATTCTTGCTTACTATTTTCTTTGTTGTTCTATACTAAGATACAACATCTCTTGTCTGTTTACCTTTTTCCTGAATTCTGCTCCCTTTCCTTTATAAAGTCCCGATAGCTACCGGGAGGGGATAGGCTTATTTCTTTTTTGGTGCAATGAACATGGTCATTCTTTTGCCTTCCAATCTGGGCATTTGCTCTACTTTGCCATATTCTTCAAGATCTTGAGCTAATCTTAATAATAAAATTTCACCTTTATCTTTATAAACAATAGATCTCCCTTTAAAAAATACATACGCCTTAAGCTTGGCACCTTCACTCAAGAACTTAATGGCATGTTTAGTTTTAAAATCATAATCGTGATCATCAGTATTTGGGCCGAAACGAATTTCTTTCATTACCACCTTACTGGCCTTCGCTTTTAAAACTTTTTCACGTTTTTTCTGTTCGTATAAAAACTTTTTATAATCTATAGCCTTACAAACTGGAGGAGTGGCATTTGGAGAAATTTCTACAAGGTCAAGTCCTAATTCTTCGGCAATTTTTTTTGCCTGCGCTATAGGATATACTCCTATCTCAACATTATCACCAACTAAACGAACTTCTTGAGCCCGAATATTGTTATTTATACGATGAGCATCTTCTTTTATTACTCTCCAAGGTTTTCTACCTCCTTTTCTCCTGATTGCTATGACTTTATAATTTTAGTTAAACTTAAATGGTTTTAATGTACTATTTATTTCATTATTTACTAATAATGCAAAATCGGCTATGGTCATCTTTCCTAAGTCTTCACCACCATGTCTTCTTACCGAAATAACACTTTCTTTCTCCTCTTGTTCACCTATGACGATCATAAATGGAATCTTCCTTATTTCAGCATCTCTGATCTTCTTTCCTGTTTTTTCATTTCTATCATCTAACAGGCCGCGAATCTCGTGATTTTCTAGCAAATGTAAAACTTTTTCTGAATAATTTTTATATTTCTCACTAATTGGTAGTAAAATAACTTGATCAGGGGTTAGCCATAGCGGAAAATTACCACCAGTATGTTCTAATAATAATGCTATAAATCGTTCCATTGATCCGAAAGGTGCTCTATGGATCATTATGGGTCTATGTAGTTGATTGTCAGATCCTTTATAGGTTAGGTCAAATCGCTCAGGCAAATTATAATCCACTTGAATAGTTCCCAATTGCCAACTTCTACCTAGAGCATCTTTTATCATAAAGTCTAATTTTGGCCCATAAAAAGCAGCTTCGCCACTTTCTATAACATATTTTAAACCTTTATCTTCGGCAGCATTAATTATGGCACGTTCTGCTTTTTCCCAATTTTCAGTATCGCCAATGTATTTATCAGGATTATCCAAATCTCTTACCGAAACTTGGGCCGTGTAATCTTCAAATCCCAAAGATTTTAATACATATAATGACAGGTCAATTACTTCTTTAAATTCCCTGTCTAATTGATCTGGTGTACAAAATATATGAGCATCATCCTGAGTAAATCCACGTACACGAGTTAATCCATGTAATTCACCACTTTGTTCATATCTGTATACTGTACCAAACTCGGCAAACCGTTTTGGTAGATCTTTATAAGAATATGGTTTAAAATTATAAATCTCACAATGATGCGGACAATTCATGGGTTTTAATAAAAACTCTTCATCATCTTTTGGTGTATGTATCGGTTGAAAACTATCTTCACCATACTTGGCATAATGCCCTGAAGTAACATACAACTCTTTTTGTCCTATATGTGGGGTCATTACCATTTCATAACCGGCAATTTTTTGAGCTTTCTTCAAAAACTGTTCTAATCTATCGCGTAAAGCAGCACCTTTGGGTAACCATAAAGGTAAACCTTGACCTACTTTTTGGGAAAAGGTAAATAATTCAAGTTCTTTACCTAATTTTCTATGATCTCGTTTTTTTGCTTCCTCTAGCAATTCCAGATATTCCTTTAATTCCTTTAGCTTAGGGAAAGAAATGCCATAGACTCTTGTCAACTGTTTGTTTTTTTCATCACCACGCCAATAAGCACCGGCAACACTCATGATTTTAACCGCTTTAATAAAGCCTGTATTGGGGATGTGACCACCACGACATAAATCTGTAAAATCAGCATGATCACAAAAAGTAATGTCGCCATCGATTAAATTTTCAATCAATTCAACCTTAAATTCATTGTTACGTGCGGTATAATAACTAAGTGCATCTGCCTTAGAAACATTTCGTAGCTTAAATTCAAATTTCTGACGGGCAAATTCAAGCATTTTATCTTCAATTTTTTTAAAATCACTATCAGAAATAGAATGATCACCAAAATCCACATCATAATAAAAACCTTTTTCAATAGCAGGTCCAATCGTTAATTTAGCATTTGGATAAAAATGTAGAATAGCTTGTGCCAAAACATGGGCAGATGAATGCCAGAACGCTTTTTTACCAAGCTCATCATTCCAAGTATATAAAACTAGTGTACCATCTTCAGTAAGTGCTGTTGTAGTTTCAACAATAGTATCATTAAATGCTGCAGAAATCACATTTCTTGCTAAACCTTCACTAATACCTCTGGCAATATCCATAGGCGTACTATGCTTTGCACTTTCTTTAACTGATCCGTCTGGTAACGTAATTTGTATCATTATATAGTATAAATAAGTTTGCAAAGATATTAGAAAACACATTCTTGCACAATAATAGTTTTTATTATTTTGGTGTTACCCCGTTAAAAAAAATGAATATCACTTATAAGACTTATTGAACGGGGTCGGGTTTTTCATTATATCTTATTAAAAATGATATTTTTAATAAGGATGCCATTACAACCCCTAACACAAATTTTGAGTTTTCATATAAATTTTATTGCTATTTAAAAGTTAAAATACTGTAAATAAGTCTAATGAAAAATAGAGAAAAAAACATTATAAATATTTTACATTTTAGTTTGTTGAATAGTAAAAAGGGTTATACATTTGCAGCCCGCAATTCAGAGAAGAAAATGCTAATGAGAATTGTTTAAGATCTTTAATTTAAAGGCAAATAAAAAAGTTTTAAAAAAACAATAATTTATCTTGCCATATAAAAAAAAGGTTTTACATTTGCAGCCGCTAAAATATTAGTGAGCGGTATTTATTGGGATTTGATTAGTGGAATATGATGAGATAAGTATTGCGGAATAAGTTCATTGAGAATATTGAAAATTGACAGCGTAAAATAGAGTAAGATTACAGCTTGGTTTCAATTTTAGGATTGGGATTAACTGGTTAATTTTTTTTGAGAAACTTTTTGTTTAAAGAGATTTAAAATTTATACAATGGAGAGTTTGATCCTGGCTCAGGATGAACGCTAGCGGCAGGCTTAACACATGCAAGTCGAGGGGTAACATTACAGCTTGCTGTAGATGACGACCGGCGCACGGGTGAGTAACGCGTATACAATTTACCTTATACTTGAGGATAGCCTTTAGAAATGAAGATTAATACTCCATAGTATTGAGATATGGCATCATATTTTAATTAAAGATTTATTGGTATAAGATGAGTATGCGTCCTATTAGTTAGATGGTAAGGTAATGGCTTACCATGACTATGATAGGTA
>DEIV01000062.1 GCA_002352665.1 Flavobacteriaceae bacterium UBA2765 | reverse complement strand
TTTCATTAACGTGTTAAGTTGCATGATTAAATGATTAGCTTCTTCACTTTCAATTTTTTTAGCACCATATTTTTGGGGTATGTCTTGAAAAATAGTTTCTCTATTTTTCTTAAATAAAAAAAAGAATAGCAATACATAAAACACGAATGAAAATGTTAATGTCCCTACCAAATACAACCAGAAATAACCAATAATATAAGCTACAAAGATTAGAACATTAGCCATAAAAACGGCTATGAGCCATAATTCTGAAGTTGTACATTTCTCCTCTTTAGCTACTAATTTTTCAAATATAGTTTTTAAAACAAATCCTGAAACTAAAATATAGGCTCCCCATATTATATAAATAAATTGCACAAAATAGGAGTTCCAAAAAGATTTACTCGTTTCATAAGGCATTATGATACCTACCGAAATAATAATAATAGCTAAAATTGCAAAATGAATTTTCCAAGAGCGTGGAATTATTTTTGTATTCTCAACAGAAGCTTTGAGATAGAAATACAACGAAACTCCAATAAAAAAGCATGCAGACAAACCAATTTGCATATACAATAAGTCTCTCTCCTCACTAAAAATTGCATATACAGATTTTCCAATTCGAATACTTAGCATTAAGACTAAAAGTCCAAATAAATTATTCTGTAAACGTTTTTGTTTAGTAAAAAATAAAAAATACAAGCTTACCAAAAAGCCGTTGAATACACCAAGTGT
Organism: Flavobacteriaceae bacterium UBA2765; assembly: GCA_002352665.1. Lineage (GTDB taxonomy): Bacteria > Bacteroidota > Bacteroidia > Flavobacteriales > Flavobacteriaceae > Aureibaculum. The sequence continues at coordinate 31,751 of DEIV01000062.1, read as the reverse complement.
GCATAAGAAGAATATTATGGGGTTGTTAAAAGTCATTCTTTAGTTAAAAGTCAAATATAAAAGTAATCTTTATACTAGAGAAGGAATAATGTTAAAATCACTCATCTACTAAACGGATATATTAAAAAAGTTTTCTATATTCACTCCTTCATTTTTAAATTATAGAAATCAACCGTAATTCATGTCAGGGAAAAAGAAATTCGGAACATTCACAGGCGTTTTCACCCCTTCAATCTTAACTATTTTAGGTGTTATAATGTATATGCGTTTAGGATGGGTTGTAGGTAATGCCGGATTAATTGGTGCAATTGCAATTATTATTATTGCTCATATTATTTCAGTAGCTACCGGTCTGAGTGTTGCTTCGGTAGCCACCGATAAAAAAATTGGTGCAGGAGGTATTTATTATGTACTATCTAGAAGTATGGGTATTCCTATTGGTGGCTCAATCGGTATTGCTATCTATGTTGGAACCGCTTTTTCTATAGCCCTATATCTCATCGGTTTTGCGGAAAGTTTTAATGGTTATTTTGACCTTGGTATGTCAATTAATGATTTAAGGTTTACTGGAACTGCTGCACTCGTTTTACTTACCGCTTTGGCTCTGATAAGTACATCAGCAGCACTTAAAACACAATTTTTTATTCTTGCCGCCATTATAGTCTCTTTGGTTTCCATTTTTTTGGGAACAAATGATTTTGTCCCTGATACTGTAGCGTTATTTTCAACTGAAGATTCAGTTTCTTTAGAAGTTGTATTTGCCATATTTTTCCCTGCAGTTACTGGTTTTACTGCTGGTATTGCTATGAGTGGCGACTTGAAGGATCCTAAAAGATCAATACCGGTAGGTACTTTACTAGCTATTGGCGTAGGTCTTGTGGTTTATATTGGACTTGCCATTTTTATGGCTTTTACCATCAATGCAGAGGTTTTGAAATCTGATTATAATATCTTAATGAAAATGGCCTTATTTGCTCCCGTTGTAGTTGCCGGTATATGGGGAGCCACTTTATCATCTGCTTTAGGTGGTATTCTTGGAGGTCCCAGGATTTTACAAGCCATGTCTTTAGATAAGGTAACGCCCAAAATATTTAGGAAAGGCAAAGGTGAAAATAATGAACCTGTAAATGCATTATTTTTAGTATTTATAATTGCAGAAGCTGGAATTTTAATTGGAGAATTAGATGTAATTGCTCGTGTGGTTTCAATGTTTTACCTCACAGCTTATGGTTTTATTAATATATCATATTTTTTAGAAAGTTGGGCAAACCCTGATTTTCAACCTACCTTTAAAATTAAACGTTGGATAGGTCTCTTGGGTTTTATAGCTTGTTTTTTAGTCATGTTTAAATTAGATATGGTGGCCATGTTTGGGTCATTAGCAGTTGTTGGAGGCTTGTATTTTACCCTACAACGCAAAGAAGTTCACTTGCAATCTAATGATGTCTGGCGAAGTGTTTGGGAAAATGTTGTAAACAAAGGATTAAAAAAGATAGATGCCAAGGTAGATAAAAATTCTAATTGGAATCCAAATATCATTTTATTTAGTGGAGAAAGTGCTCATCAATCCTATTTATTAGAATTGGGAAAAACTGTTTCTGGTCGTACAGGTATTGTTACAAACTTTAAATTGATTCTGGATAAAGAAAACAATAAACCCTTAAAAAAAACAGAGCAAATAATTAGAGACAATTCATATAAAGAGCTTGGTATTTTTGCTAGACAGATAAAAGTGGATAATATATATCATGGCATCACTAATATTGCCTCTACTTTCGGATTTTCAGGAGTTGAACCCAATACTATAATGATGGGTTGGCCTAAAGGGTTGGAGAATTCTGTTGAATATTCAAAAATGACAGAAACATTATTGTACTTAGATTATAATCTATTGTATTTAGATTTTGATAAAAAAGTCAAATTTGGTAATTATCAAAGTGTTGATCTTTGGTGGCGAGAAACGGATAGTAAAAATGCTGAGATGATGTTGAATATTGCACGGTTTATCATAGCTTCTCCAAAATGGAATAATACAAATATTAGAGTCCTTTTTGTAAATAATAATAATGTTGAAATTGAAATTATACATTCTAAAATTGCAAAACTTGTTGAAGATCTTAGGGTAAATGTTGAAATTAAAATTATAAATAATGCCGTTGAGCAAAAACCATTTTATGATCTGATAAAGGAACAATCTGAATTTACCAATTTAACTTTAATAGGAATACCTAATTATAAAATAGAAAAACAAGCTGAATTTGTATTAAAAACGAATTATTTATTTGAAAGTATTGGTTCTACCCTATTGGTAAAAGCAGCAAATAATTTTAATGAACTTAACCTAGATTTTATTCATGAAACACCTGAAAAATAGCCATCTACAATAATCATTATTTGATCTTAAAAAAATAGATCTCGACCCATCGCTATGAGGCGGATCTTAATTCTTAAAAATAGCTAAGCAAAACAGATTCAGATCTTTATTTATAAATATTTAGTTTTTTAATACTTCAGCAATTTCTCTCCATGTAACCAAAACAATCTCTTCTTCCTTAATAAGATTTTTACAGACATCACTAGTAAAAAAATCAAAATCGGCTTGTCTCCAGGCTGCTCCCCATGACGGGTGTTCTATAGTAATGGCCTGCATCTCTTCATTATCATAGGCGGTATGAATAAGTATTTGTGAAAGACCTGGCTCTAAAGATTTTATTGTTCTTATATAATATTGAGCAACATCTTTGGCATTTTCTTCTTCAGATATTGTAAAGTTTTGATCTATAACTACCATTGCCTTATACGCTTTAAGCATTCTATTAAAAGCTTCTTCATTATCAAATAATGAAACAAAAGTTTTATCTATCAAACATGGTAATTTAAACTCTTTGGCTAATTTTAAATACACTTCAAAAAAATCAACTTTTCCCCAAAACAAACAACCCATATGACTGTCAAGATGGGTTGGTTTAATTCCCATGGTGTAAGCCAATTCTATTTGGACTCGCAATTCTGTTTCAACTTCGGCTATATTGGCTTCTGAGGGACAATCATTATAAAAATATCCATGGGAATTAATCAGTGTAGGTATTTTGTCTTTAGAAGCCACACTACTCCACTTGTAATTTTTCCATTCTGATGTAATTGTCAAATGCAGACCAAGATCGTGTTTTCCTTCATTTTTTTGTGCATAACTGACTATTTCTGACACCCAAGGCGTTGGCATCATGATACTGGCCGAGTTTACTGCACCGGAATCTAAAGCCTTAATTGAGGCTATGTTTTCTGCATGAGAAAATCCTAGGTCATCTGCATGGATAATAAGTAGTTTTGCATCCTTTTTATAACCTAACTTTTCCGCTAAAGTTACTTGACTTGATATCGTTTCTATACTTAATAATAGAAAACAAAAACTTAAAGTAGAAGATTTAATGAAATTATAATTCCTAATTGTAAAAAAATTGAATATCATAATATATTTTTTTTAATCACAAAAGTAAGCCAATCCTATTTATTTCCTATAACTTACTAATTATCAATATAACATTGCAATTTATTCTAAAAAGCAAAAGATTTGCAAACACGCCATTTTTATTTAAAATTAGCCTTCAGAAACTGCAATCCATTTGTCGACATAATTCTTGCAATAATTTCATCTGCCGGAATATTGTTTTTCTTAATATTTAAACTTGCTGTTTTCATATAATTAAAAGCATGTCTTTCTAAGAAATCTGCTAAAAATGGCAATTCTTCTGTAGTCCAAAAACCATTTAACGGATCTATAATACCATCATAATCACTACCAATTACCAGACAGTCCCATGCAAACAATCCGGCTCTATCCAAAACCTCAAGTATATGTTGTATCTGGTTCCACAATAGTTCTGAGCGATAATGCATTATTTTAGATCTACTCAAAGAATGTTTCGTATTTTTAAGTGTTTCTTTATTTGCTACTCTCCTTTCATCCAATTGCAATCCAAAAATGCCCTTACTTTTTGCAATACTAATGATTTCTTCATTAAAAAAATTAATATCTACAGGATTTAACTTAGTCGCCACCTGAGAACCCACTTGCTTTTTATTGGTAAATGATTGTTGTCCATTCGCTGCTCCGTGACTCACCACAAGAGGCATATCTTTATATGAAGTGTTATCCTCTATCAGTTTATAATAATCAATTCTGGAAGCTATACTCATATGTTTAAGATCTATTAAAATACGCTTTCCATTCTTTTTACTTAATAATTCATTAACTATGGTAATTCCCAATGGTGTAAAACCGGTATTGAGTCCTTCAGATTGATCTACTTTCTTTTTAACTAGTTTGGTAAAACTCTCTGCATGTCCACATAAATGATTCCAAAAATGATGAGCAACAGCGACAAAAAATGGTGGTTGATCCCAATTTTTTATTTTTTTTAGATTGGCCAAAAATTCAACTTCTTTTGGTTTTTTGTCAATACTTTGATTTAACACGTGTAAGCCTTCAATTGATAATACTACACAAATGGTTTCAATTTTATTCGTATCCTTAAGTTTAATAGTTTCAATTTCCTTATAATTCTTAACAAGCTTGTATCTAAATTTTCCCTCTGGTAATTGAATTATTTTACCATCTAATTGCTTATAAAAATCATATTCCCTTTCAAGGTCTTCAAAATAATTTTGCATTGCTTGTACGGCGTCTACCCTTTTTTTACCGACACCTGTGGCAAAATTTGAAGCAATATCTCTTATAAATTCATTTTTAATTTTATTTACAAAAAACCATTTTTCAATAGGATAAAGTGAAATACAAATAATTGTTACTCCCCCTTTTGCTAAACTTGTAAAATTAGCTTGGGAAAATTTGGTCAAATTGATAATATAGTTAATTAACTTATCAGCCAGAGATGGTGGATTGTATTTCCAAATGCTATTAGATCTATTTCTGTATGGATTGTTTCTAACAATAGTGCTATAGTTATAACTCTTTCCATATGGCTTCATGGCTGAATGGCAGTGAAAATCTATGTAATTATTTTTTTTTGTTGACATGCTACTAAGTTAATTCATTTAAAAACAAAAATCAACAGGGAATTTCCCCTATTTGAAAATGGTATTTTTCCTTGATAAATTATAACTTTATTTTCTTAAAAAAAAACAGGCAAAATGCCTGTTTTTAATCATCATATTTAACATTAAATTATTTTGATTGTGGTAATGCTTTTAAGTGTGCATAAATTTTCACACCATTTACTTTTGATTCAACCGGTATTTTAAACATCTTAACACCTTTAACATCATTCAATTGGCCATCTGCAGAAAGTGCCTTAACACCATAAAATTTTCCTTCCTCATTAATAGCTTTAACATGAATAATATTTCCTGAACGACCAACACCTTTAATATCAAACTTTTCACCATTTGGATCAAAGGCCATAATGTCGTACAAAGAACCATCATTTCCAATTGCCTTGATAGGTTTATTCGCCTCATCACTCGCCAACATCTTAATAGGCAATTGGTCAATATCGCCTACAAAAGCTTTAATATCTAAAAAACAACATTGATTTGCATCTTTTATGGCTTTAACAGGATATGTATTACCATCTTTATCAATGGCCTTTACTTCTAAGGTATAACCTTTAGGATGGATGGCTACTATATGCCAAAGAAAATTATCTCCGGCAGATCCAACTTGAGGTAATGCCTTAATATGTGCGTATATTTTAGCACCATAAAGTGTGTATTCAAGGTCTTCTTTAGATGTTTTAACGCCCTTTACATCATTCAAGGCACCGGTTGGAGAAACAGCTTTAACACCATAATAAGTCCCATCTTTAGCAATAGCTTTAATATGAACGATATTTCCGGCACGTTCTATACCTTTTATGTTAAGTCGGTCACCGTTAGACGCAATGGCGTATATATTGTATAAGGTTCCATCTTTGGCGATAGCTTTTACAGGTGTTAATTTACCATTATTAACCAATAGTTTAACTGGGATTTGCTTATCGCCAACGAAAGCATTAATATCCATAAGACTTGTTTGATTGGCGTCTTGTATCCCTTTTATATCATAAGTATTTCCATAGCCATCTATCGCTTTTACATCTAAAAACTTACCTTCTGGATGTACTGCTTTTATTGCCCAATAAATAGTTTTAAATTCCTTAGAGATAGTGGTGTTTATAGCTTGAACTTTATCTTTTAGTGGATCCTTTTTACAAGCCATAAAAATCAATAAAAAACTAAGGATAATAAGGGTTTGAATTTTAGAAAATACAAAGGCGCGGTCTAGAAGTGTTTTCATAATTGAACTATTTATTATTCATCTATAAAATTAACACTTAGCCTGATAATAATTACTGATAATTATCAGTTTATCAATAATTTATATATAAATAGGCTATACATTAACTATGACAACTTTTATCTAATAAATATTTATTTATTTGTTGTGGCTTTAAACCAAAAGTTTATTGCACTAGAAGTAGATTTCCTATTATTTTGAGGTGGATGGGATGCATTTCCACTTTTATTTCCTCTCCCTTTTCCTCTACCACCACCAGAACCACTTCCACGCATACCAGAAGATTTAGAATTCGTCTTTTTCTTTTGATTAAAATCTCCATTTTTTCCCACCACAACGCCAATAGCTAACTTAGATAAATCTATTTTTTCAACTTCAGAAATATTACTTTTTGGAACTGCTAAGTAGTATGTAAGCATATCATTCTTTCTATTATATGCAAAAGATAATACCACATCTAAGCTATTCAAATCGATATGAAACTGCTGAGTGTTATCAAAATAATTATATTCTGCCTCTTTTGGTAAGTTGTTGATTAAATGATTTAAATCTAATTTATTTTCTTTTCGCAATATGTCACTTTTGTTATTTGAATACGCCGACTTTAAAGGATATTTTATATAAACATCTTTATTTTTCTTTCCTTTTACATCAAAATAAACAGTAACTCCGGAACGTAACATCAACATCATTGTCCTTTTGTCTGTTGTACTCATACTGATATACATATTTTTATGATCACTAGTCATACTATACAAGACCTTTTCATTTACAACTTCTGTTGTGTCGGCTTTGTATATTTTTCTTGATTCTGCATAAAGGGTAATACTTATAAAAAATACAATTAGAGTCACAATTTGTTTCATAGCCATATACTGGTTTAAGTTGGCAAAGTAAACACTTGTTATTGAACTAGCATGTTAAGACCATCATAAATTGTTAACTTATTTAAAAAAGAAAAACCGTCAATAGCCATAACTATTGACGGTTTATTAGGTGATCATCAAAAATCAAAACTAAGCAACCAAAATTATCGGGATAAGCATAAGTTTTCAGTCAGTAAAATCAAACCAATACACTTTCTGTCTATTTTGGATTAATAATATCTACAAACTAAGACTTAATGATAGTCCTTACCTTCTTCAATTTACCATTTACAAATATTTTTAGAAAATATATGCTACTAGGTAAATGTCTTAAATTATAATGCAATACATTATTTCCTTTCTTTAATTGTTTACGAGATTGAAATACCTTATTCCCATATAGATTAAATATCGCAATTTTAGTTTTTGTGTTTTTACTGGCATTTAATTTTATATTTAAATTCCTTCTGAAAGGGTTTGGAAATATCCTTACATTTCTAATTTTTACTTGGTTATCTCCTCCATCAGGGCAAGCACCTAATACATCACCATGATCTAGATGTCTTTGCACTGCACGTTGAGAAACACATATAGTATGTCCGTTATGGCAAATTTGCACTTTAGGATTATTAGGATTATTACCACATTGAACATCTACCACTTCTACAACTATCTCCTTATCTATAGTACATCCATTTGCATCAGTTATTGTTAGTGTATACGTAGTGGTAGTTTCAGGACAAACAGTTATCTCTTCACCTGATTCTCCTGTACTCCATAAATATGTATAAGGTGCAGTACCACCTTCAATATTGTTTAAACTAAGTGTTGTACATGCTGCGTCAGGATACCCAAAATACACTGTAGTATTTTCTGAGGTTGATGCCGTAATTAAAGATGGTTCTTCAATAGTAAAGACTTCAATTAAGCTATTCCCTAAAGCATCCATAATTATTACACTATAGGTACCTGCTACCAATTCAGATGCAGTTATCGTGGTCTGACCATCACTCCATTCGTATTCATAAGGTGTAATTCCACCTGTAACCGTAACGGTAGCAGTTCCGTCTGCCGCACCATAACAACTTACATTTGTTATCAATGAATCGGTTATCGCCAATGCTTTTAATTGAAAACGTGCAGAAACTGGAAAATGATCTGAAGTTGTTGTTGGATAGTCATTGTCATAGAACTCATAATGCACACTTGCAGATTGATCTATATAATTATCATTTAATTCATTAGAGATTGTAATATGATCGATCATATTTTCTCTGAATACATAAGAACGCAATCCTGCTTCACTCAATACTTTAGAGACTATGGTATAATTTTGAGTATCTGATGCATAACTTTCAAAAGAACTAACCGTTGTATTCACATCTGCAACTGTTACATCTACATCATCATTATAATCGCCTAATAATATGATATTAGCATTAGCATAATGAGCATCTAAACTGTCTTTTAATACTTCAACATCATACTTACGCATATCGTATCTATCTTGTGCTCCGGAACTTCCATTGGCTCTAGCATGTAAAGCAACTATATGATATGGTTCTGATTGTCCGTCAATGGTGATGTTAGCCGTCATCATAAACGGTAAACGACCACTCGCAAAAAAACGCGTTTTATCCGCAACAGGATAATCTGTCAATGCACTATCATCTCCACCATTATAATATGGATGGATAGACGTTAATAATGCTTTGCTACTCACGACTGCAACTGTACTTGTTTTGTAAATAAAACCAACTTTTTGCTTGGTCCCTTCTGTATCATTAGGATAAGAAGTGGCCTCTGAAAGGATATAATTATATCCCGGCAATTCGCTAACCATTTGAGCAAATAATACGTCATCTGCAATTTCTTCTACTGCATAAATATCGGCATTTAGTCTTGTAATAACTGTTTTAGCACTGTCTTTTTGAATTGCATCTGACATTGGGTTACCTGCTGCTGGCGAATTTGCTTCATCTCCAAACCATTCTATATTCCATGTCACAAAGTCTAATGTTTTGTCTTTTGAAACATCAATTGGAAGTATAGGTGGTATATAAGGACCTGCACAAGACATATCTGAACCCATACGAGGTAATAGTTGATACGTTTGAAAAAATCTACCCACAACACCAGTTATTTCATTACATATTTCAGGTTGTCCTAATCCAACAATTTCGGCTACATCGTTGTCAATTCGCAATTGACCATTACCACTTAAATCTGTTAAGGTATAGTTTGAATTTCCAAAGAGTATATCACCGGGGCTTGGAAAACTTGGATCCATTATACGAACCAATTCTGCAGGATGATTAGCCAATTCACTTAAAGTAATACTTAAAGGTTCTATTGTTTGATTTGGAAGTCCGTTATTTTCAACCGTAGTCACCTGACTTAATTGAATTTGTTCATTAAAAGCACTTAACGTTCCTGTTACTGTAATAGAATCTCCAATCATGAAATTACCATCACCATGCACCATTTCATCAAAAATAGCAATTGCACCTGTAGTATCTTGAACATATGCTGATCCAGAAAACTGATCGGATACTGTCAATACACCACTTACAGTTACCAATTCTCCTGCGTTTGTATTTTTAGCTTCTAAAATAGTGATGACAGCAGGTGGTGGTATTACTGCACCATTTTCTGTACCCGGAGTGGGGTTAGCTTGTGTATATGTTGTTGTATTTCTTCGTCCTCCAGCACCATTTGGTATACGCTGTAGTGAATGTCCGTCTTTATTACCTAATTCCCCTTCGTTAATTTGAGCTTCACCTGCGTTCAATAATACCAATAATCCTGCATCATCGCCATCATTGGTATCATACACTAAGGCATCTAAAAGGTTGGCAGTAGTCACCGCTGTTCCATTAGGAAAATCAGTTGCATCAGCGGTATAAATAGCTACAGCATCTGCTCCATTTTGTAAACCATTGCTCGGTATCACGATTGAAACATTTGGTACAGCTGTATTTCCAATAACAAAATAGCCCTCCGCATTGGTAGTAAACCCGTCTAAATCTATAGCATTATAACTGGTATCACTACTTCCGTTATACAATACAACCACTAATCCATCTAACGGAGCATTTCCAACACCACCATCATAAATTTCAAGGAATTCTAAGGTATCAGTTCCTGCTGTATCCGCATCAAGTTCGTTAATTACAAATGCAGCTGATGCCTGTCTGGTATATGTTGATACAGGAAATGGTATTGCAGCCGTTGCATTGGTAGTTGTACCATCTAATGCATTGGTACCACTAAAGATCCAATTGTCAAGTACAAAAGTACTGCCATCTACACCCGTATTATCAATTCGATAAGCCCATCCATCTACATATTCCCATGGTTGATTTGAACCATCAACATTTACATCTCCAAATACATCTACTACTACTCCATTTTTAAATAACACCATTGCGTCATCACCATTTATAGAAGCTGCTCCGTTTGTATAGTTTGGTGCAAAGCCAAAAAACGAAGTAAATCCTGATGCTTCAGAAGCAATATAGATATAGTCTCCTGCTACAGCAACATCAGCAGGAAAAGTAAATTCTTCACCAGTACTACCACCGCCATTATTTGCAGACTCTATACCATAAATACTTAGATCAGCAATATCTTCAATTACATATAATTCAATCCCCTTAGGAATACCGCCACTTAACGGACCGTCAATGACACCACTAATAACCAATGCACTACCCGTTTGCGTACTTGCCGCGGTGGATAATACAACAGGAAGACTCATTTCAGAAACATTTCCTGCGGCATCAAGAGCGACAATAGTTAATGAATATGTAGTATTTGGGTTCAATCCTGTAATTGTAATTGTTGTGTCTGTTGTTGTACCAACTTGGGTAGTTCCATTTAATATTTCATAGGTAGTAACAGCAACATTGTCTGTAGCAGCATCCCATATCAAAATAGCTTCAGTTTCTGTTGTACTTGATGCGACAACATTAGTGGGAGCTGTTGGGCTTTCTGTATCAGTAACAGCAGGAGTACTATTTTCTACTCCAGGAGAAGGAAGTAATTGATTGTAAGTACTTGTATTTCTAGCTCCTCCTGCCCCATTAGGAACACGCTGAGAAGAATGTGCATCCTTATCTCCTGCTCCATTTTCATTAATCTGAGCTTCGCCTGCATTTAATAAAACTAATAATTCTGCATCATCAGCATCACTAGTGTCATAGACAAATGCATCAAGTAAATTATTAGTAGTTACAGGTGTATTGCTTGGAAAATCAGTGACATCACCAGTATATATAGCTACAGCATCTGCTCCATTTTGCAAACCATTACCCGGTAATATCATATCTACATTAGGCACATCTGTATTACCCAATACAAAATAACCTTGAGTGTTTGTAGTTTGTCCGTCTAGATCGTAGGCTCCATAACTTAAATTATTAGAACCATTATACATTACCACAACCAATCCATCAAGAGCAGTATTCCCTACCCCACCATCATAAATTTCTAAAAATTCTAAGGTATCTGTTCCTGCGGTATCAGCATCTACTTCATTAATTAGAAAAGACGCCATAGAAATAGCCGTACCATGCAATTGTACATCATCAAAACCTGCATAGTCACTACCTCCGTTTTGTTTTACTAAAATTGAAAATCTAACAGTATTTACTGTATTTGGTATAGCTATTGCAACTTGTTCCCATCCAGTTGTACTAAAAGGACTCCCTATAGTTACTGCTTGCTCTCCTTGAGCAACATCATCATAAAAAACCTGATAATTTATGGTATCTCCGTTTGCTACGTCGTATCCATCTACATTGACAGAAAAAGAAAGTGTTACATCTTGAAAACCAGTTATATCAACTGTATTAAAAGACAATTCCCCACCGTCTGTTGTGCCGCAATTACCATCTAAATCTCTAACTCCAAAAAAGTTTGCGCCGGTATTAGCAGTACTAATTGACCCTACATTTGCAACAACATCCCAAACATCATTACCCCCGTCATTACAAGGTATCGGACTAGCTATATAACCCCAAGTATCTAGAGCTGTGCCCTCATAACCTTGATAAACTATAAAATCACCTAAAGGAGGTGTTATATCTTCTAATGTGGTAATTGTTGTTGTATTACTAGCCAATGAAACATTACCCGCAGCATCTACAGCTTTAACGGCAAATGTATATGTTGTATTAGCTAGTAAACCAGTAACTGTATAATTGGTTTGAGATGCAACATTTACTAATGTTGCACCATTAAATATTTGATAAGCGATAACACCAACATTGTCTGTAGCGGCACTCCAAGACAATATTGTTTCAGTTTGCGTAGTGTTAGCTGATATTAGATTTGCTGGAGGTGTTGGAGCCTCAACATCTATAGTACCATTATTGAATCTATCTTCAGCCTGTGGTCCTCCCCAAATGGTAGTAGCAAAGATTGGATTATCAATAAATGGGTTTCTATTGCCTTGAATTCCTTCTAACAGCACATTTCGATTGATTTCAACCTGAGAAACAGGATCTTCAGCATTCCATTCTAAAAAGATGTCCATCATATCTTGATGATAGTTCTGAGGTCCTAAACCTACAGCACTTGGCAAACATTGATTGCCATATCGTAAATACATATACATGATCATTCTTGCAATATCACCCTTCCATTCATCTCCCGGATACCAAGAGTTACCGTTAATTAATCCGGCATTTCCATTTGCATCTACAAAACGATGGTTATTTCTTAGGGAATTAAATTGTACATCAGATGCTCTTAAATGATGAGCATCAGCTCCAGGACCTGAAGTACCTAAATTTGGATTCCCAAGAGATTTCGGAAAAGTATGCTCTCTATTCCAATCGCCTACATTACCGCCGTTCATATCTTTACTCCTTGTTCTATCATTCGTTAGATCAGCATCCGTATCATTATATCCATAAATTAAAAATACATTATTGCTATTGGTAGGATCTAAATCGGTTTGCTTTAAAGCATCCCAAACTCCCGGTGTATAAGTTAGATTGGTAACATGTGTATCGCTAATTAATGTAGCAAGATTCGTTTTTAAAGTCGCACCCGTTTGGCTAATATCTGTACCGTTATAGTAAGCCGGAACCTGAGCATAGCTATAAATTCCCAGAAAAATAGTAGCGGTTAATAAAAGAAAATGTTTTAAAATGTAATGTTGTTTCATAGTATAAATGGTTAAAATTTTAATGTGTTAAAACTAACCATTTCAGCTAAGAATTAGCTACTCATATTGATAAGAAATTATTAACAAATCATTAACTTATGAACAAACTAATGCTATAATTGTTTAAGTTAACCATTTTAGATATATTCATCATATTTCTTCATGTAATTATGATAGAAAATGCACTATCGTTATATTCTTTTCACCTAGCAATTCCTTTTGTTATAAGGTTTAATTACATTTGCAAAATTTTAAATCTAGAAATCACCTAATTACTTTATAAAATTAATCATACTAATATGACGGAACAAAGTTTTAAATTAAAGGAGGATCAAGCCTTTATTCCATTAAATAAATTATTACAAATTTTAGGTCTTGCACAAACGGGTGGTCATGCCAAAATTTTGATCCAAAATGAAGAAGTTTTAGTAAATGGACATATAGAAACCAGGGTCAGAAATAAATTAGTAAAAACTGACAAGGTTAAGATTGGTGATTATTTAATAACAATAGTTTAGAAGATTGGTATTATTAAGGATACCTTTTTCTGGTATTTATAAAATAAACGCCAGTTAAAAGTATTATGGCGGCTAAAATGGATTGTAGGGTCAATTGTTCTTTTAGAATAAACCATCCTAAAAGCAGTGCAATTATTGGATTGACATAAGCAGATGTTGCTACTTTTTCTGGAGAAACCACTTTTAGTAAATAATTAAAGGAGGTGAAGGCCACTATACTTCCAAAAACAATTAATAAGATCATTGAAATTTGAACAGGTGAACTCCAAAATTGAGGAGCTAGCCATGTTTCCCCTAAAACTAAACTTGCTAGGCACAAGATAATTCCTGCGGTTAGCATTTGGTATCCCGCACTGATAAAGAAATTGGAAGGTAAATCTACTTTTGACACAAAAAGGCTTCCAAAACTCCAACTTAATACGCAGGTAAGGATAATTAAAATTCCATTTATACTTTCTTTATGTATCAAAATCTGTTCTTGACTCACCAAAAGATAAATTCCTATAATACCTAATAAAATACCAAGTAAGGACTTTGGTTGTATTTTATGACCATCAATTATACGCATTAATATTAAAATAAAAAGAGGTTGTGTTGATGCCTCTAGTGCAGCAAAACCACTATCTACATATTTTAAAGCCCAAACAAACACGCCATTCCCATAAACTAAAAACAGAAATCCGGCAATTATAGAATTCGCCAATTGTTTTTTGGATATTGACAAATTCTGCTTCAAAATTTTTGCCATAATTAATATTAAAATTCCCGCAATGGTAAATCGTATAGAAGCAAGAAACATTGGTGGTATCTCAGCTACAGCAATTTTATTGAGAAGATATGTTGAGCCCCAAATTACATAAATAGCAAAAAAAGCTAAAACAATTAAGGTTGTATTGCCTGACTTAGTCATTGCAGATATATTAGATGTCAAAAGTAGGCATTAATATTGCAACGCCTTAATCGACAAAAAGCATTTAAAATTTAAAAAATTAATAGCGGTTTTAAATTAATCTACTGGAGGGTGACCATGTAATTCTTCAAAAACAGTATTGAAATTTTGACGGAGATATGTATTTAGTTTTTTCTTATAATCATCTAATAACCATATTAGAAAGTTGTTAGTACTTTTACTAATGCATTTGGCATAACTTTGTATTCTATGCTCTATATCACCGTTTAATAATTTAGCTAACGTAAGTGCATCAAAGACGTCCTCACTATTTTCAATACATATTTTAGCATGCTGAATAATAGAACGTTCTAAGACAACTTTAGATGATTCACCCTTACCAGTTGCTTGAATATAGGTAGCTTTAATATCAAAATATACTTCTTCAGATTTAGCAAACTCTTTTCTAATCTCATCAGGTAATTCATGTCTAAAATTATCTTCCAATTCTTCATCACTCATCAATTTATCCACATAATATTCAGGATATTTGAATATAGTTTGCCAGTCTAAATCTGCTCCCCAAGGGCCAAATCTATAGCAATTATTTCCTAAATCAATTACAGTAAAAGTAGATTTATTATTCAGAAACCTAGAACCTCGCCCAATCATTTGATAATATAATGTCAATGATTTTGTGGCCCTATTTAGAATAATTGAATCTATAGTAGGTTCGTCAAAACCTGTGGTCAAGATACTTACGGAAGTCAATATGGCATTAGGGGTTTCTCTAAACCATTTTAGAATATCCTTACGCTGCTTTTTTGTTGCCGTATTATCTAAATGTGCTATTGGTAATCCGGCCGCTCTAAATGTATAATACACTTGAATTGAAGTGTTTATACCATTGTTAAATATTAAGGTTTTTTTTTCGGCAGCATGCTTTTGATAAGCGTTGAGTAAAGTATCCAACATAGAGTTACTGGTATACAAATCTTCTGACGACTTTACAGTATAATCACCATTAGAACCAACTTCTAGCGATGTCAAGCCCATGTCATATTGAAAAATATCAGCACGTGCTAAAAATTCATTTTCAATCAAAGATTCTATAGTTTCACCAACAATTAACTCATCATAATTATCATTCATTGGTAATTCTTTACTAGAACTTAACGGTGTTGCAGTGACCCCTAAAATAAATGATTTTTCAAAAAATTTAAAAAGTTTTGTAAATGAATTATAATGTGCTTCATCAATAATAACCAGCCCAATATCAGAAATATCGAGTTTATTGTCATTTAGACGATTGTTTAGTGTTTCAACCATAGCTACAAAACAACTATAACGCTCTTGATCATCTAAATTGGCAGTACTACTTACAACTTTACTCACCACTCCAAAACTAGTAAGCATATTAGAAGTTTGGTTACACAACTCAATACGATGTGTCATTACCAATACTTTTTTATTATGATGTTTTAAGTATTGTCTAACAATTTCAGAAAAAATAACAGTTTTACCCCCACCAGTTGGTAATTGATATAACAAGTGATAATCATCAGGTGCAGTTTCAAATTTTTCAAAAATTTGATTGATAGCTCCTTTTTGATAACTATATAGTTCTTTATCTGTTTTTTTATCTTGTAATTCTATTGCTAATTCAGCCATATTTTCATTTGGGTATTAAATGCAAAATTAAAACCTTTGTATGATTTTATAGGCTAATTATAAAAAATAATTTAAATATTTTGTTTTTGGGCACAAAATGTAGGATAAATTAGGTTTCTCGTGTCTTTATTTTTTCTTATTACGATTGTTATAATTTTTATCTCCTCTGGTTTTTGGTTTTTTATATTTTTTGGCGATGGTATACTGATATGATCCCCCTAGATTCACTTTTTTATTCTTATCTTTCTTTTCATGAAAACCTGAACCTGCTGACTCATCTCGTTTTTTTTGACTAGTTTTATTTTCTGCTTCTAAAGGCTGTTCTTCAAAAGTTAATGTATCTGACAGTGCTACTTCAGATGGCCATGTTAATAAATTAATATCCATTCCCATAAGTGTTTCTATGGCTTCTTTAGCGGCTTTTTCTTTTTCTGTATACATTAAAACTGAAGTTCCCTCGAGCTCAGCTCTACCTGTTCTACCTATGCGATGCATGTAATTTTCAGGAAAAGAAGGAGTATCAACATTAACAACGTGAGATATTTCATCTATATGTAGTCCCCGAGACATAATATCAGTAGTAACTAATATTCTGATTTTATCATTATTAAATTTTTCGATAGATCGGATTCTATAATTTTGTGTTTTATTGGAGTGAATTACCGCAATCTGATCATTGAATATTTCATTTAAAACTTCAAATAACTTATCAGCACTTTTTTTATTAGACACGAACACTAAAACCTTATTATACAGCGTATTATCGTTAAGTAAGTGTACTAATAAATTAATTTTTGAATAAAAGTTTGGAACCGCGTAACAATACTGAGAAATATTATCTAAAGGCGTACCGCTTAGGGCAACGGACACTGTTTGAGGAGCAATAAAGAAATCTTGAATCAAAGCTGCTACTTCATCAGTCATAGTAGCTGAAAACATAATATTCTGACGACGATTAGGCATCAATTCAAAAATATTTGTCAATTGAAATCTAAAGCCTAGATCTAACATAACATCTACTTCATCTATAACTAATTTTTTTATGGATTTTAAATTTAAAGCTCTACTTAAAACCAGGTCATATAAACGTCCGGGAGTTGCCACTACTATGTCAGCACCTTGAGCCACTGCTTGTCTTTGTGTATTTATATTTACACCTCCAAAAACTCCAACAACACGAATTGTTAAATATTTACCAAGCTTTTCAATTTCTTGTGTTACTTGTAGAACCAATTCACGTGTAGGCACCAATATTAATATTCTTGGAGCCAATTGTTTAGAAAATTTTAATTCCTGCAGTATAGGTAACATATAGGCAAACGTTTTACCTGTACCTGTTTGTGCTATACCTACCATATCCTTTCCTGATAAAATTACTGAAAACGCCTGAGCTTGTATAGGTGTAGGTTTTTCAAAACCCAGATCCTCTATGGCATATTGTAATTGCTTTGAAATAGTAAAGTCCGTAAATGAGTCCATTATTAAGATTTGTTGCAAAAATAGGATTTTAACCGGTATTACACCAAGTATATAAAAAACTATCTACAATTTTAACTCCTATAATCTCACTAATCTTGAATTATGTTCAACAAAACTGTTAATATAATTTAATAAATCAAAAAAAATAATATTGCATAGTTAATAGATTATTATAAATTTGCAGCAACAAAAAATTTTATTAAAACTCTAAATTATTAAAAACATTAAATTATGAAAAAATTATCAGTATTTTTATTGACGGCTGTTTTGTTGGCTTCATGTGTTTCTAAAAAGAAATATGTTGCCTTAGAACAAGACAGAGATCAGATTAAAGGCCAATTGCACAAAACGGCAATTGAAAAAGATGAATTACAAGCTAAGTTTGCTGCTATTGAAGCTAAAGTTGAAGCTTACAATGCTAAGATCAATGCACTTAAAGAAGAAAGTGGTGCTAAATTGACTACTTCTGATGGAACTGTAATTTCTAGTGAGGCTCAAAACCAAATGAGAAAGACTATATCTAAAATGGACCCTGCTGCTGTTAGTGGTGCTAAAACTTTAAAAGATTCTATGAACTTAGCCGTTTCTTATAATTTAAAGAAAACTTTAGCAGGTAGTGAATTGAATGAAGATAGTAATGGTGAAGTTGATATTAACATTAACGAAACTGTTGTAATGATTACTATTGCTGATAATTTATTATTTAGAACAGCAAGCTATAGAATGAATAACAAAGCAGATGGAATTCTTCAAAAGATAGCTGATCTTCTTGCTTCTGAGGCTAGTTTAGATTTAATGGTAGAAGGTCATACTGATTCAAGAACAATCAATACAGGTGCTATAAAAGATAACTGGGACTTAAGTGTAATGCGTTCTACATCAATTGTAAGAAGATTACAAGATAAATTCAAAGTTGCACCAGAAAGGTTAATTGCATCAGGAAGGAGTAGTTTTCAACCGTTAGTTGCGAATGATTCTAAAGAAAATAGAGCTAAAAACAGAAGAACTAGAATTGTTATTATGCCAAATATTGACAAGTTCTTTGCTTTAATGGCAGATAAAGAATAGTTTGTACAAACTTTAATTCATAAAAAAATGCTTGGTAAAATTACCAAGCATTTTTTTTATTTTAAGATTAACCTAAATCATACAGGCTAAATATCAATTCTATTGTTTCTTTACGCGAACGGCATTCATTCCCTTTTGACCTCTCTCCAATTCAAAAGAAACTTTATCATTTTCAGAAATATCATCTAACAAACCACTAACATGCACAAAATATTTTTCTTGATTTTCTAAATCCAATATAAATCCAAATCCCTTTTTATCATCATAAAATGACACTTTACCATTTCTAATTGGATCTTCTTCTTCTTGTTCTTCCTTTTTTGGAACACCCACAACAATACTTTCTGCATCAACTTTAATTTTTCTAGCAGGGTCTGGTGGTGTGTCTGTCAATTGACCAAATTCATCCACATAAATAAACTCATCATTTTTCTCTTCTGATTTACGTGCTTCTTTTCTTTTTTTCTTGTCCTCACGCTTTTTTAAACGTTTTTTCTCTCTTTCTTTTTTGCCAAATGTTTCTTGTGCTCTTGCCATTCGTAATTATAATTGGGTATTTTATATGTTAATAAACTAGATTAAGGATAAACTATTCTCACTATGAATAAATCAAATTAATATTCTTGATTTGTTGCAAATATAAAATAAATAACGCAATTTATCCTGTAAAGTTATATTTTGAGAATAAAAATCGACAAATAGTAAAACTAATTTGCTTTATTTTTTTGCTAATTTTCGTAAAGCAACCCACTGCTTTAACATATCTCTAGCATCACAAGCAGGATATCCTAAAACCGTTTTTCCTGCCGCCACATCACTTATTACACCAGAACCCGCACCAACCGTAACGCCGGAATGTAATGTTATATGGTCTTTAATAGAAGCACTACCACCAATGATTACCCCATCACCTAAGGTAACAGAACCTGCTAAACCACTATGACCCGCCATAATACAGGAACGACCCATTACAGCATTATGAGCGATTTGCACAAGATTATCAATTTTACAACCATCTCCAATAACAGTAGCACTAAATTTACCTCGATCAACACAACTATTTGCACCTATTTCTACAGCATTACCAATAATAACATTGCCTATTTGAGGTATTTTAACCAAGCCTCTACCATCATCACTCGGCCTATATCCAAAACCATCAGCTCCAATACTAACATTGATATGAAAAATACAATGACTTCCAATTTCTGTACGCTCTCTAATTACAGTACCTGACCAAATTACGGTATGCTCACCAATTTTCGTATCATCCATTATGGTAACATTAGGATACAAAATAACATCATTTGCCAAAGCTACATTTTTACCCAAATAGCAACCTGCACCAATTTTACAACCTGATCCTAGCACCGCAGTAGGATGAACAATTGCTGTTGGGTGAATGTCATGTTCGAATTCCGGTGGAGGTGGATTAAAAAGTTCTAATAATTTTGCCATGGCCAAATCTGCATTCTTTACTTTAATTAATGCACGATTATCACCTGGTTCTATTTCAAAATTTTCATTGACAATTGCAGCTGATGCTTTAGATGTGTCCCACAACCGAATATATTTTGAACTACCAATAAAGGTAATATGATTTTGATTGGCCTTTTCTAAATGCTCAGGACCTACAATCAATGCAGAGGTACTACCGACAAGCTCTCCTTTAATTATATCATTAATTTCGTTAATGGTTAATGGTTTCATATGGTAAAGTTAGGATTGATTATATTTGAATTATCGCTAAATATAATGTTAAAATATTGATATTAGCAAAGTTTTATGCTTCATTCTCATGTTCTGCAATATCCTTCCGTAGATCTAGTTTTCTAAATTTTGGTAAAAACATTCCAGTCATTATCACGGTAAAAATAGTCATTGAACCACCAAAAACAACGGCTCTAACAGTACCCATTAGTTTTGCAGTAAGTCCACTTTCAAAAGCTCCCAATTCATTTGAAGAACCTACAAACATAGAATTTACCGATGCCACTCTACCCCTCATATGATCTGGTGTTTTAAGTTGTAAAATTGTTTGGCGAATTATCATGGAAATTCCATCCGTTACACCACTTAAAAATAATGCTACTACAGATATCCAAAACCAAGAAGACAGTCCGAATACAATAATACAAATACCAAATCCAAAAATAGCAGTCAATAATTTCATTCCTGCATTTTTGGTCAATGGGAAATGGGCTGAAGTAAACATGATAATTAAAGCTCCTACAGCTGGAGCGGCTCTTAAAATACCAAAACCATCTGGTCCTACTTTTAAAATGTCTTGGGCATAAATAGGTAATAAAGCCACAGCACCACCAAATAAAACGGCAAACATATCTAATGTTATTGCACCTAAAATAATTTTAGAATTATAAACGAATTTTATTCCTTCTTTTAAGCTAGAAAAAACATTTTCTCCAATTTTAGGGTTTAATATTGGTTTTTTAGGGATTTGAAAAAGGCTAATTAATGCAATCAATGAAAATACAAAAATAAGGCACATAGACCAATGTACACCAATCCAGTTAATAGAAAACCCCGCCAATGCCGGACCTAAAACTGCACCCATTTGCCAAACAGAACTACTCCAAGTAGCTGCATTAGGGTATAATTTTTTTGGCACCAGTAATGATAATAAAGAAAATATGGTAGGGCCAAGAAATGCACGAACAATACCACCCAAAAACACTAAAAAATAAATAGCATATAATACTACTTTAGTTGACCATTCGGCCACCATTACTGGCCAAGTCACAAAGAATAAACCCAGACTAATTACAGAAAATCCCAGAATACATTTAATCAGTAATCCTTTCTTTTCTTTTTGATCGACTATATGTCCGGCAAATAAAGCTAATGAAACAGCAGGAATAACTTCCATTAGACCAATAATACCTAATGATAATGGATCTTTGGTTAGACTATATACCTCCCACTCTATCACCACAAATTGCATTGACCATGCAAAAACCATTGCAAAACGCATCAATAAAAAAATATTGAATTCTTTAAATCTTAGTGCTGCGTACGGATCGTTTTTCTGCATATTTTAGTCACAAAATGTCCTATTTAAGAAGAATTGGTAGTTTTATATGTGAAGGATACTGTCTAGAATGATGTATCTTATTTTGAGCTACCACCCCTTCCTTTTCATCATAATTTCTACCCCCCGTATTTAAATTTCGGGCAAATCGAGGAAAATTACTACTTGAGATTTCTATACGGATTCTGTGTCCTTTTTCAAAATAATTGCTTGTTGTCATAGGACTAAAATTAATTTTATAAATATTTTTGTTATTCATAAATACCTCTTTATCATATCCTTGTCTATACCTAGCTCTTTGAATAGTTTCATCTAAATTATACGCTTTTCCATCTGGATATACATCAATAATTTTAATGGTAAAATCAGTATCCTTGGCATCGGAAGAAACATAAAGGGTAGATTCAATAAATCCGGTAACTTCGATACCTTTCTTTAAAGGTTGAGAAGTATAAACCAAAATATCATCTCTTTTTTCCATTTCACTTTGGTCAAAGGCACCACCTTTTATTGCATTACCGGTGCAACATACATTACCTCCAAATGAATTAACAGGATTCAAAGGGTCATAAATAAAGGTGTCTGGAATATCTTTACTATTAGGTTTTTTAGTCGATAAAACACCATCTCCATTTAAAGTGTTTGCCTTGCCACCACTATTCAAATAATAGTTAAACATTTTAGACGCTGCAGGCGGAAATGATTCGGCAGATTGCCATTTATTACTTCCCATTGTATAATATTGTACTCTTGGAGTGTTCTTTTTAAAATCGTTTTGTTCGCCTTTTAGCCATAAGTCAAACCAAGCATAAATTTGTTCTTCATAGTTTAATCTGGCATCACCAACAGAGCGCTCACCAACAATGGTATTTTCCTTTGCACGAGTATAACCGCAATGTAAGGTTGGTGCAATTACCAAATATTGATTATCTCTAACTTCGGCATCTTTACCATGCTCTCTAACATGATTAAATAGCGCAATATTAGGTCCAATAGAAACATCATACCATGACGCAAACCAAAAACTTGGGACGCCAAAATTATCATCCGCTTGATAGATACCACCCTTAGCCCAATCTGGATGATTAGGGGTTCGTCTAATCATTTTATCATAAACTTCTTTTTTTCCATTTATATTTTTTATAATATCTTGAATAGGCAGGTGATTTAAGGCTTTTGCCATATCAACATCAGGATTTTTAGGAGACAGGTCATAAAAACGTGAGATACGAATTAAATCTTCTTGGGTCGCTCCAGTCGGAATTCTTGGTTTAAATTTATCATGCTCTACACTATACAACCAAGAAAAAAACAGCATCTGCTCTACTCCTCCTCTATACCAGTTGCCTTGCTCATTAAACTTGCCAACTTTTCCAACGCCTGCACCATACCCTTGTGGTACCATTGCGACATGTGAAGGATGATCTAAAGCTGCAACAGCCATTTGCCATTCAGCAGTTGATGAACAACCCAAAGTACCAATTTTACCATTTGACCATTCTTGGTCTTTCATCCAAGTAAAAGCATCAAAACCATCAGTTAAGGGTACTCCTAAAATATCCCATTCACCTTCAGAAAAGTACCTCCCTCTTTCGTTTTGAACAATATATACATAGCCTCTTTTAACAGCTTCTAAGGCTCTTCTTGCTGTCCTGATTGTCTGTTTGCCATCAACCCAAGTGTTAAAATTATAAGGAGTTCTTGAAAATATAATAGGGTATTTCCCTTCGCCTTTAGGTCGATAAATATCCGTTGCCAAACGAATACCATCTCGCATAGGCATCATTACTTTTTGATCGATGATGGTGATTTTTCGTAACGCTTTTAACGTTGTATCTTCTTCTCCTTGTGCTTCAATAATGTAGCTTCCTATAAAGACATAAAAGAGGATTATTTTTAAACAAAAGGCTAGCGGTTTCATTATATATTTGGTTAATTAGTTGTAAAAATAATAAAAATATTATTGGAAAATAATTTTATTGATTTATTTGACATCATCAATAGAAATCAGTATATTTATAATGCTTGAAGAAACCCCAACAAGTAATAATTAAACTAGAATAAAATGATGAGTTTTTTATCAGAAAATGTAATTCCAGGTAATCATGGAAAAGTATTTGGCACTGATGCTAAAAAAAGCGTTGATCTGAACAAAATACGTGTAGCCGTTCTTGAAATTGACGGTATTAAAGATTTCCTCTTCAATTTAGAAAAATTTCCATCTGAATTTACAGTACACACTTCAAAAGTTGTAGAAATAGTAGCCATCCAAAAAATTGTAAAAAAAATGGGCTTTCATGCCATCCCTAAGGGAATGTTTGAACTGTAAAGAATTAACTATTTTTGCATATATTTTAATATTAATTTTATTTGAAAATTCCAATTCTCTATGAAAAGTTTACTTCATGTAAAAAATCTTTTATTATTTGTATTGGTCTTGAGTTTCAGCTTTTCTTTTGCTCAAGACAAACTTAAAAAAATGCCAGGCTATGAGCAGTATAAAAATATAGCTCCTCAAATAAAAAGTTCTGTCAAGAGCGGTGCAATAAATGTTGTATGGCATCCTAATGGTAATGATTTTGAATACAACAAAGAGGGAAAACGATTTTTGTATGATGTAAAGATTGATGAAATAAATGAAATTGGTGATGCAATTGTGCCAGATTGGAGAAGCCGATGGGCGAATAAACCCCAACGTGGCAGACAATATGCCTCTACCATTGCTCCTGATAGTACACGTAAAGCTTTTACCAAAAATGGAAATATGTACATTTCTAACATTGATGATAGCAATTCAATGGCTATAACCATTGATGGCTATAAGGATAATCAAATTAAATATGGTATTGCTACTTGGGTTTATGGAGAGGAGTTAGATCAAACTACGGCTATGTGGTGGTCTCCTGATAGTAAAAAAATAGCGTTTTACAAATTTGACGAAAAGACATCAAAAAAATATTATGTACTTTACCATCAAACGCGTATTCAAGATTCCATTGAAATTGAAGCTTATCCTAAAGTTGGTGCTAAGAATTTACCGGTAGATTTAATTGTATATGATCTAGAAACAAAAAAAACGATCACCTTAGACACTCGTGATGGCAAATCATTTAATGATGGCGAGTTGGGTACTTATCTATATGATATTAGCTGGTCTCCTGATGGAAAAGAATTGCTTTTTCATAGCACCAACAGAAAGCAAAATATCATGGAATTTAAGGCTGCTGATCCTAATACAGGAAAAACTAGAGTCATTATCCGTGAGGAATGGTTACCTAGCTTTACTGTTAATTCTCCTGAAATGCATATTTTAAAAGATGGCAAACGTTTCATTTGGGCCTCTGAAAGAAATGGATTTAAGAATTATTATCTCTACGATTTTAATGGCAAATTACTCAAAACCCTTACGCGTCATAATTTTGAAGTTTCAGGAATTGAAAAGGTAGATGAAAAGAACAATCTTTTATATTATATGGCTAGAAGTGGTGATAATCATATGAAAATGCAATTGCATCGTGTAAAACTAAATGGAACAAAGGATGTTAGGATAACCAATCCGTCTTATAATCATAGTGTAAATATTTCACCAAATGGTAAATATATAGTTGATATTGCTCAAACTCATAATATTGCACCCTTTACAAATTTATTAAATGCCAAAGGCAAAGTCATAAAAAAGTTGGCTACTAGTGATTTGAGTGCTTTTGAAAAACTTGGACTTAAAAAAGTAGAGGTATTTACATTTACATCGGCCGATGGCGTTACGAAACTCCATGGTATGCTACATTTTCCTTCAAATTTTGATCCTAATAAGAAATATCCATTATTGTTAAGTATTTATGGAGGTCCATCTACAAATGCGTTTAGAGAAACCTTTAAAACACCAGATGCTTTGACTGAATATGGTTTTTTAGTTGCCAATATTGATGGTAGAAATGTTAAAGGAAGGGGTAAAAAATTATTGGATCAGTTATATGGTAATTTAGGTATTGTAGAAATGAATGATTTTGCAGAAGGTATCAAGTCCTTATATAACCGTCCATATTTCGACAAGGACAGGGTTGGCGTTTTTGGTACTTCTTATGGTGGCACAACCGCTGCAACCAGTTTATTAAGATTCCCTGAGGTATATCATGCTGCAGTTGCCAATTCGGCTGTAACCGACTGGAGAAATTATGACAATATCTATACAGAACGATTTATGAATACTATTGAAGATAATAAATCTGGATATGAGGCCTCAAATTTAATGAATTACGTTGCTAATCTTCAAGGTGATTTGATGATTTTTTATGGCACCAGTGACAATAATGTACATCCGGCAAATTCATTACAATTGATACAAGCATTACAAAAAGCAGGAAAAAGTTTTGATGTACAAGTAGGTCCTGATAAAGGGCATACCAGAATGAACAGAGATAGAATGATGGAATTTTTTATTGAAAGTTTGGTATTAAAAAGATAAATTTTAAATGTAAGACAAAATTGTTATTTCTAAAAAAAACATAAACCTGTCTTAACGACAGGCTGGTCTACATATTGACAATAATAGAATGCGTTTATTCTTTATGTGTTCAAATTTAATTTTCATAACACTTATTTATCAAGTTTAATCGTTTTACCGGTGTTGGCATTTTCTTTAGCAGCCTCAAGAATTTCCATTACTAACAAGTTGTTTTCCAAAGAGGATAAATCATATGGTGCTAGCTTAATTTCATTTTTAATTACTGCTGCAAATAAAGAAAAAGGATCATCAAAAGGTATAGTTCTTTCTTCTAATATTTCTTTTAGTTCTCTTTCATTTTCATCCAATTTATAACGAATATCTGAACGATTATCACTAAATATATATCCGGTCTCACCATAAACTTCCATATCTTTTCGAGCAATAGGCCAATTCCATGATGCCTGAATAATACCTTGCATTTTTGGATATTGCAATAATATTGTGGCTTCATCTTCAACCTTAGGGTAAAGCTCCGGTTTTATAGTTTGTGTTAAAGCAGTTACTGTCTCTGGTTTTTTTCCCTGATGTAACCAAGTAATTAGATTTACACCATAACAACCAAAATCTGTCAATGCTCCTCCCCCGTTTAGTATGGGATCAGTAAGCCAATCAAGAAATTCTTGATTGATACCAAGCTCAATAGGTCCTTTATGTCCATCATGCACTACTACTTTTCGCAAATCGCCTATAGCTCCATTTTGATACATTTGATAGGCTTTATGATTGGAGGCATACCAAGATGTTTCGTAATTAGTCAATAAATGAATTTTGTGTTTTTTTGCCAATGCTTCCATTTTTTTTGCATGATCCAAACTAACAGCTAATGGTTTTTCTACCATAATATGAATTCCTAATGGTGCACAGGTCTCCACTACTTTTAAATGATCAAAGATTGTCCCAAAAGCAGTTACTGCTTCGGGTTTGGCAGCCGCCATCATTTCTTCCATAGTGTTAAATACAATATTCATATCAAAACCATGTTGGGTTGCATACCGTTGGGCCAACTCTCGATTTGGTTCTACAATGGCCACAATTTGAATATCAACTCTATCTTCTCTTCCCAGAATCCAATGAACATGCGTATGTGTAAGTCCGATTATGCCTATTTTAACGGGTTCAGATTTTGTTTGGGCATTTAGGAATATAGAGTTCATAAGTATTATAGAAAGGCATAAATATTTTTTCAAGAGATTTATAGATGGCACGACGCGTATGTGTTTTAATTATAAAATATTAGGATAAAAATAAGAATTTAAAATAAAACTCCTTTCGATAAAACCAGAAAAATAGCTAGCATTGTCAAACGGAGCCTACAATTCAGTTTAATTATATAAAACAATTCCAAAAACTTGCTTTTATGTTAATTTCTGTCCGCATTTGGCATTTTTTAGGTTATTAGATATCATTTTTTTTTCATTTTTATTTTTTGCAATTTTTAAGGCCTTTTCTAAGTGATAAATAACTTTTTTCGAATCAATATCGTTATACAATTCAGCTAGTAAACAATGGTATAAATGATTGTTTTTTAGCTCAATTTTAAGAGCTTCTTTAATGGCCAATGTTTTATTATATACTATTGATAAAGCGTAGGTTCTGTTTAAAGCAGCAATGGGCGAATACTCAATTTGTAGCAATTGATTGTATAACTGTAGTATGTTTTCCCATTTTATTGTTGCATCAATATTTTGGGAATGCCAAAAGGCAATAGCTGCCTCTAAGTGATATTTGGATATTTCATTACCTTTAGAAGATAAATTCAGGTAATACTTTCCTTTATCAATAAGTTCTTTATCCCAATTGTCTTTATTCTGGTTATTATATAAAATAAGTCCCCCTTTTTCGTCTGTTCTAGCGTTAAATCTGGAAGAATGAAAGCACATTAAAGACATTAGAGCATTTACTTTTGGAGTGTTGGTTTTGATATTTTTTAAAAGCAAATAATTCAATCTCATAGCCTCCAAACATAGCTCTTTTTTTATGATTAAGTTCTGGTAACTAACATAATAGCCCTCATTAAATAACAAATAAATAGTAGATAAGACTGAGGCTAATCTTTTTTCAATTTCTTTTTCATTTGGTAATTCAATTTTAATATTTGCTAACCTCAATTTTTCCTTACCTCTGTACAGTCTTTTATTAATGACCTCCTTATTAGTTAAAAAGGCACCTGCTATTTCATCAATTCCAAAACCACATAAGATTCTCAATGCCAATCCTATTTGTGTTTCTTTTGATATTAACGGATTACAAATAGCAAACATCATTTGTAACTGACTATCATTAATGTTTTTATTTGATAAATCAATTTCTAATTCATCACTATTTGATTGAGAATTCTTAATTTCAACCGCAATTTTATCAATAAAAATTTTGTTTCTCTTAAAATAATCTTTGGTTTTATTTTTGGCTACGGTATAAAGCCAAGCAGTAGGATTTTGTGGAACTCCTTTCAATCCCCAAGTTTCTGTTGCCAATAAAAAAGTATCGTTGGTAATGTCTTCTGCAATTTCAATATGAACAATTCCGAATAACTTACAGAGTACAGAAATTATTTTTCTGTACTCTGTTTTAAATAAATGAGGAATAAGTTCTTTTTGCATACAAAGTAAACGCTAAATAGATCTAATTTCTAGCAAAATTTGTGCTAAAATTAAACCCGCATTAATTAAAAACCATAACATCTCTTACTTCTACTTTACCACCTGATAAAAGTGTTGGACAGCCTTTAGATAGTTCAACAGCATCATTAAGATCATCTGCTTTAACTATAATATAACCACCTACAATTTCTTTCACTTCTGCATAAGGGCCATCGGTTATCAGTCCATCAGCACTTACCGTTTTGCCTTCAAATCCCAAGGCATTTGTACTTACAAATTTTCCTTGAGCCGCAATACCACCAATCCAATCTTGCCATTGCTTCACCAAAGCTTGCATTTGATCAGGAGATGGTTTAGGTTGGTCATTTTTTTCATTTCTAAAAATCATCATAAATTCTTTCATAATTTTAAATTTTAATTGTTCATATATCCCTATGACGATTAGTTCTTATCAAATTGGACAATAATTCTCATTTTAAAAAAATTATCTAAAGATCAAAGCATTTCTAAAGGTATTAGAATCGGCAGACAGATCGATTAAAAAACCGTTAATCATTGCATATGCTACTTTATTATTTCTTTTCAATAAAAAAGTTGGGTTCATACCAATGCCTAAATTAAAATTGGGAATTTTAAAATCAGAACTTACCAAATGAATAGGAAAAGTTGCCTCTATATGTTTTTTTGGTAGTTCTAACAATCTCACATAAGTATAACCGGATTGTAAAAGCTCATTTACCTTTTCAATTGATAATTCTTTTATGGATCCAATAATCTCTGGATATACTTTTCCTTTCACCAATATAAAATCTTTAGCTTCTAAAGTTTCAAAACCGTAATATGTTGAAAGATCACCTATATCAACAATTCTAGCTACATTATAAAAGTTTGTATATTCCTTATTATCAACTTCTAATCTATTGATACCTAAATCAATTTTATACTCTTTATTTAACAATTTATAGGAAACATTTCTGATCTTTACATCGAATAGTTTACGATCATTTTTCGGAATTTTATTATAATCATCTATAGCAATAGTTTTATAATTTCCTTTAGCGATAGTAAAAATGGCCGACAAGATAGAAACATAATTAAGCTTTCTTATTACTTGTTTTTCAATGTCATTCGGATAACCACCCGATTCGATTAAAATAGCACTTGTCCCCCATTTTTGAATATTATCACCAAAAGCTCTAGGTTCAAAATCATCATTATACCTTCCAACCTGTCCCGGAGCATATTTTTGGATAATAGAATTCATAAAAACGATAACTTTCATGGCATTAGCACGAACATCATTAATTTCTTTTTCATAATTGTAGGCCGGTGCTAAATAAGATATGGTAGCCGGTTTATCTGTTCTGTTAGCATTATAGTAAGTACTTTGATCATGAAGGTTAAACCCAAAGTCGGCTTCTAAGCTATCTCTTACGCGTTTTAATGTTCTACCTTCCGGAGTTTGCAATCGCAGTGCATCTCTATTGATATCTATCCCTAAAGCATTCCTTCTGGTATAACGTTCGGCTCCATCCGGATTTAACATTGGTAAAAAATGTAAAGTTAATTTATTGAGTATATCTTCTTTTTCAGCAATAAATTGTTGACTATCTAAAAATTTTAAAATATCGAAAATTGATTGTGTAGCTGTAGGCTCATCTCCGTGCATTTGTGACCATAAAAAAACATTAATCTTTCCCTTACCAATACTAATCAAGTTTAAATCGCGACCTTCGATGGATGATCCCACTTTCTGAACCTTAAATAGTGAATTTTGGCGATACTCATCCGTTAGGGCTTTTATGTTATTATATTTGATTCTTCTGTTGTTTAGCGTAGTTTCTTTAAATTGGTCATAGGAATTATAAAGACTATCAGTAATATCTTGACTAAAAGCAGTTGTTACAAAAATGATTGTTAAAAATAAAAGGGGGATTTTAATATTCATTTGTTACTCTATTTGGGTGAAATTCTTATAAGCAATTAGCTTTATTATCATAACGGCCTTAAACAGTTATCCGTAATTCTCAAAGTTAATAAAGTTTAATTCAATTTTAGATATTTTTCTTATTTAAAACAGGCACAAAAAAAACTGTCTTAACTCACCATAGCGTTAAGACAGTTTACCCCTTTTTGTTTTATTAATCTCTTATAGTATATCTAATTTTTATAATTTATGATTAATATTATTTTTGCATTCATATATATAACAACCACCTTATAAATTCTCCTACCTAAAATGATGTTTTATTTTAATCTTTAATTGATATTTTACTATGTGATTGATATACAATTGATTGTAAGATATATATTTTGAAAATATTTATAAGTTTTAAAGAATAAAAAAAATGTATATGTAAATACGTTTTTGGTCTTATAGTTATCATATTGCGCTGAACTTGCTTCAAGGTCTTCTATTATCGCCTTGATTTATTGTCTTATGAGATTCTGAAACAAGTTCAGAATGACGTATCTTGTAGATTTACGGACCTTATCGGACAATTTAATATGATAATCAACATATTGTTTATTTTTTATTTTCATTCTTCCTTATTTTTGAATTTTCACGATATTTATCCAATAAGACCATTGCTTAACCAGCATTAAAATTGGCACTTTCATAAGTAAATAAAC
>DEIV01000066.1 GCA_002352665.1 Flavobacteriaceae bacterium UBA2765 | reverse complement strand
TTTTATATTATGGTATTCGATTAAAATATTTGAAGAAATCAATTTTTAAATTTTAAATCTCTAATTTTGAATCTTAAATTTTATCATATCAAAAAGTATTCAATACATATTATAATAGTCATTTTTCTATTTATTACGGAGATTTCCTTTGCTTCATTTATATTGATTCCGATGGACGATATCGGTCAGAAAAATCACTTAAAAGCATATGGTATTACATACTATTCTTTGCAAAAAGGGAATAATGTAAAATGGTTATTGAATTACAAGGGAGGATCCTTTTTATTGGAAGATAGCAAGGAATATAGAAATGAATGTAAAATAAGAGGAGTTTCTTATGAAGTAATTTCTGATGCCGAAGCACTACAAATACTAGAGATGATTGCGAGTCCTTCACAAAATATGGAGGCGGTTACCTTAGAAAAAGCACCAAAAATAGCAGTATATACACCTAAAGATAAAATGCCTTGGGATGATGCTGTTACTATGGTATTGAATTATGCAGAGATACCTTATGATATTATTTATGATGAAGATGTATTACAAGATAAATTATTAATGTATGAATGGTTGCATTTACATCATGAAGATTTTACTGGGCAGTATGGTAAATTTTATGGAGCATATAGGGCTACACCGTGGTATATTGAGGGAAAACGAGATGCCGAAAATTTGGCTAAAAAATTAGGATTTGCTAAAGTATCACAAGAAAAATTAGCGGTTAGTTTAAAAATAAGAGATTATGTTATTGGTGGAGGCTTTATGTTTGCTATGTGTTCGGCTACAGATAGCTTTGATATTGCTTTAGCTGCAGAAGGTGTAGATATTTGTGAAGCCATGTTTGATGGCGATGCTTCAGAACCCAATTATCAAAATAAAATAGATTTTTCTAAAACATTTGCTTTTAAAGACTTTGAATTGGTGAGAAGTCCTATTGAATATGAATTTTCTTCTATAGACATGACCCAGAAACGTCAAATTCAAAGGACTGAAGATTATTTTTCATTACAAGAGTATTCTGCAAAATGGGATCCGGTACCTACCATGCTCTGTCAAAATCATACCATGTTGGTCAAAGGTTTTATGGGACAAACTACTAGTTTTGATAGAACAACTGTAAAATCTACTGTGCTGGTCATGGGAGAAAATAAAGTGAACAATGAGGCTAGATATATACATGGTGTAAAAGGTAAGGGTATGTGGACATTCTATGGCGGTCATGACCCTGAAGATTATACCCATAGAGTAGGCGATCCTAAAACCGAACTAGATCTGCACCCTAATTCACCGGGCTATCGATTGATTTTAAACAATGTATTGTTTCCAGCGGCAAAAAAGAAAAAACAAAAAACTTAAAAACCCTTAAATCAGGACTAATTTAAGGGTTTATTGATTGCAATAATTAACTAATTGTATTAAAAACAATGGTGTTAATCTAATAATCCAAACCATTTTAGTGCAATCATAATTACAATTAAAGATACACCGGTAATAAATAATGTATTAATTAATTTATCCCAAAAAAGTGTATTAAACAGTTTATTTTTTTTCTCTTGATTTTGGTTATGATGAGAATTGAACATATTGGTTTTTGTTTACGTTCAAATTTAAGTCAATGAATTATTATAAAAAAAGGCTTTTGTTTATTTGGGGAAAAATCCTAATTAAAAAGGGGAAAAATCCCCTTAGTTTTTTTGCCAATAAATTTGTAATACCATTTGAATTCTAATTAACGTCATGGTAAATTGAATTATTATTTAACATGAAAAAAGTGAGATAGAAATGATTTTCATGCTATAATTAGGATTCAAATTGGTATTAGTATCTTTGTAAGCCCATTCCTAACCCTTCTCCGAGGGAAGGGGATTCAACACAAACTAAATTATAGATTTAATTAAATTCAAATAAGAACTATATGCCGGAAACAATTTTTAGTATTTTATTAGGTATAGGATTAGCTGCCTCAGTTGGTTTCAGAATATTTGTACCATTATTTGCCTTGAGTTTAGCTGCTTATTATCAAATAATTCCGCTCAATGATAATTGGTTATGGATTGGTAGTACTACTGCTATGGTTACTCTAGGTATTGCTACTGTTGTTGAAATTGGTGCATATTTAATACCTTGGTTAGATAATTTGTTAGATACTATAGCTGTTCCCTTAGCAGCTATTGCCGGTACGGCGGTGATGTTATCTACGGCAGCGGATTTAGATCCATTACTAACTTGGTCATTGGCTATTATTGCCGGAGGTGGTACAGCTACAGCAATAAAATCATCAACAAGTACAACCAGATTGGCTTCAACGGTAACAACGGGTGGTGTTGCAAATCCTATTGTTGCTACCGTAGAGTCGGGTACTTCTATAATAATGGCGTTATTAGCATTTGTTGCTCCTGTATTGGCGGTTATTTTTGTTGTTATTATGCTTTGGTTAATGTTCAAAGTATTTAAATGGTTTAAACCACAAAAACAGATAGATGGATAACGGAACACAGCAAAATAGTGTTTTCAAAACCATACAAATTATATATGGAGCATTTGTTTTAGGAATAATTTTATTTTCAATTTTTACTTATTTTTCAATTAATCCTACATTTTCTATATATACAAATGATATTTTTATGGTAGTGGTTCCAGTGACTGCCTTGGGAGGAATTGTATTGAGTAAATTTTTGTATTCATCGCTCATAAATAAAATTTCTTCAAATGATGACTTGAGTTCAAAATTAGCTCAATATCAATCGGCTACTCTAATTAAAGGTGCTTGTTTAGAAGGACCCGCGTTGTTATCAATTATGGCCACTTTTATTACAGAGAATAGTTTATTTTTACTTTTAGCCTTGATGCTAGTTGGTGTTATGTATTTAAAGTTTCCTAAAAAAGAAAAATTTAAAGAAGAAATAGTGCTAAGCTTTGAAGAAAAAACTGAATTTGATAGGCAATAAAGTTTATTAATTTCAGATATTTGCAGCTTATTACATAAATTAATGGCACAAAAACCAAGTATTCCAAAGGGCACTAGAGATTTTTCACCTACAGAAGTTGCTCAACGTAATTATATTTTCCATACAATTAAGCAATCTTTTGAAAATTTTGGCTTTCAGCCTATAGAAACACCAGCCTTTGAAAACTCCTCTACTTTAATTGGAAAATATGGCGAAGAAGGAGATAGATTGATTTTTAAGATCTTGAATTCGGGAGATTATTTAGCAAAAGTAGATGAAGACCTTTTAAAGGATAAGAACAGTAAGATTTTAACCTCTCAAATCTCTGAGAAAGCCCTCCGTTATGACCTCACCGTGCCTTTCGCCCGCTATGTAGTACAGCATCAAAACGAAATAGAGTTTCCGTTTAAACGCTATCAAATGCAACCTGTTTGGCGTGCAGACAGGCCTCAAAAAGGGCGTTTTAGAGAATTTTATCAATGTGATGCAGATGTTGTTGGCAGTTCCTCTTTATGGCAAGAAGTTGAGTTTGTACAATTGTATGATGATGTTTTTACCAAATTAGGTTTACAAAATACAGTCATTAAAATTAATAATAGAAAAGTCCTTTCCGGAATTGCTGAAATTATTGGTGCATCTGATAAATTAATTGATTTTACGGTTGCTTTGGATAAGTTAGATAAAATAGGTAAAGAAGGTGTTGTAAAAGAAATGTTGGCCAAGGGAATTTCAGAAAATGCTATTGAAAAATTAAACCCTTTATTTGAGCTACAAGGTTCAAATAAAGAAAAATTAATTCAGTTGAAAGTAATGCTTCAAGATTCCGACGAAGGGAGTTGTGGTGTTGATGATTTACAATTTGTAATTGAAAATGTAAGCCAATTAGGCCTGCAAAAATCTATTTTGCAATTGGATGTGACCTTGGCTCGAGGGTTAAATTATTATACCGGTGCAATTTTTGAAGTACAAGCAGATAAAGTAAACATGGGCTCTATTGGAGGTGGAGGGAGATATGATGATCTAACAGGTATTTTCGGATTAAAAAACGTGAGTGGTGTTGGTATTTCATTTGGTTTGGATAGAATTTACTTAGTGTTAGAAGAATTAGGCTTGTTTAAAGCTGTAACCTTACCAAAACCTAAAATGTTGTTTATTAATTTTGGAGAAAAAGAGGCATTTTTTGGATTAGAAGCTATTAAAAAATTAAGGGAAAATAATATAAAATCAGAATTATATCCTGATGCGGCCAAACTAAAAAAACAAATGAATTATGCCAATAAACGCGATATCGGTTTTGTAGTTTTGGTAGGATCATCTGAGTTAGAAAATAAAAATTATACCCTAAAGAATATGAAAACCGGTGATCAGGTGACATGTGATTTTGAAACACTGCTTAAAATGATTCAGAATTTGTAATTTTGTTGTTGAACATATTGTTTTTATGGTAGATGAAAATACATGGTTGCACGGCATTTAAAATAGGGTATAAAAAATAATTTAAAAATTAAATTTTTCAATATCTAAATTGAAATAATACATATAGATTATGATTGAGGGAAAAAATGAAAAAATAAAAATTGAAGAAATAGGAGATAATCATATTGCAACTTCGGCTAAAACTCCATTGCGTGATGATGCATTTGTACTTTCTGATACTGATAAAATGCAAGCCATTGAAGAGGATGTAGCTCATATTTTACACACTTTGGGCATGGATTTAACTGACGATAGTTTAAAAGGAACACCTCGTAGAGTGGCTAAAATGTTTGTGCAGGAAATTTTTAGTGGATTAGATCCTAAAAACAAACCTAAAGCTTCAACATTTGACAATAATTACAAATATGGTGAAATGTTGGTGGAAAAAAATATTACGGTCTATTCAACTTGCGAACATCATTTATTACCAATTGTAGGTAAAGCCCATGTCGCTTATATTTCAAGTGGTAATGTTATTGGTTTATCTAAAATGAACAGGGTAGTTGATTTTTACGCCAAGCGTCCTCAAGTACAAGAGCGTTTAACCATGCAAGTAGTGCAAGAATTACAAAAAGCATTAGGTACAGAAGATGTAGCCTGCGTAATTGATGCTAAGCATTTATGCGTAAATTCTAGAGGCATAAAAGATGTTGCTAGTAGTACGGTGACTTCAGAATTTGGAGGTAAGTTTAAAGATGATGCGGTAAAACGTGAATTTTTAGATTACATTAAGCTGGAGACCGATTTTGAATAGACTTACAAAAAAAGTACCGTTTTTTTTGGAGACAATTAAAGTTATATTTTTACAATCCATCTAAAAATGCCATAGTATCTACACCATCAGCATAATCTGTTAAGTTAGGATTTTGAGTTTCTCCAAATTTTACTGAACTTTCAGCTGTATGACCAACTATACACTGAATCTGTTCATGGTCTCTATTAAATTGTTTTTGTAATACCTCTAAATCGTCATAATATTCATAAAATAATGTAGCAATTGGTGAAGCATAACTAATATCTTCTTTTAACATTAAAAAACCATTTTCCAATAGCTTGAATTCACTCATTAAATAGATCGCTTTATTATAATCGTAATTGTTTTCGTATTTTTTATAGTTGATAATGTCCTTATAATCGTAAATTGCTTTAAATATTTGGTCAAAATCATAATGTTGAGGCACAAAAATTTTTGAAACACTTCTACAACCCAATCCGAAATATCTAAAAATATCTTCGCCAAACCTATTAAGTTCTTCTGTTGTCTCATTTCCGGTGAGTACAGCGACGCTATTTCTATTATTTCTTATGATATGTGGAAATTTGCCAAAATAATATTCAAAATATCGAGAGGTGTTATTACTACCTGTGGCAATAGCCGCGTCAAAATTGCTCAGCTTTTCATCACTAAAATTTATACATCCTTTAAATTCAGGCTCAACATGTTCTAAATATTTGCCGATTAAAGGCAATAAATGTTTGTCATTTGAAGATTGTTTTATCAATATTTTATGCCCCGAAAGTAATACTGATAAAAAATCATGAAACCCGACTAGCGGAATGTTACCAGCCATAATTACAGCAATGGTCTTAGGACGTTCTTTGTTTAAAGTATAAAAAGAAGTCCATTTATTTAAATCATTAATTTTCAATAACTTAATCCAGCTGTTGATAGCGAAAGTCATTTGGTCATCAATAAACCAACTATTAGATTCTTTAGCTCTTTTTAACTGTAGTTTAAAAGCATCAAAAAATAGTTCATTAAATAATACATTGTCATTTTTATGTAGTACCTCTTTCGAAAATTGACTAAGGAAATTACCCAGTTCTACAAAAGCTCTAATTCTCTTTTCTAAGATCATAAAATTAATTTTTGGCAATATGGTAATCGCATTTGTTTTTTGTAAGTTTGCGTGCACAAATTTAATCTAAATAAATAAATGGCTATTATAATAACTGACGAATGTATTAATTGTGGTGCATGCGAGCCCGAATGCCCAAATACTGCAATTTATGAAGGGGCAGAAGACTGGCATTATAAAGATGGTACTTCTTTAAAAGGTAAGGTAGTTCTAAATAATGGTAATACTGTTGATGCAGATGAAGAACAAGAGCCAATCAGTGATGAAATTTATTATATAGTTCCTGATAAGTGTACGGAATGTAAAGGTTTTCACGATGAGCCTCAATGTGCTGCTGTTTGCCCTGTAGATTGTTGTGTGCCAGATGATGAACATGTAGAGACTGAAGAAGTATTGTTAGAAAAACAGCGTTTTATGCACCCTGAGTAAAGAAAAGTTAATAAAACTATTAGAATCCTAGAAGTCATATTTTTAGGATTTTTTTATTACTTGACTTCAATAAGTAAACATTATATTTGCACCTCAAAATTTAAAATAGATGAAAGCCGGAATTGTAGGATTACCTAATGTTGGAAAATCAACTTTATTTAACTGTTTATCGAATGCAAAAGCACAAAGTGCTAACTTTCCCTTCTGTACCATTGAACCAAATATTGGTGTAGTAAATGTACCGGATAAGCGTTTAGAAAAACTAGAATCATTAGTAAATCCAGAACGTGTAATGCCAGCAACTGTTGATATTGTGGATATAGCAGGATTGGTTAAGGGAGCAAGTAAAGGAGAAGGCTTAGGCAATAAATTCTTAGCAAATATTAGAGAAACAGATGCCATTATTCATGTATTACGATGTTTTGATAATGATAATATTGTCCATGTCGAAACATCTATTGATCCGATAAGAGATAAAGAAATAATCGATTTCGAATTACAAATAAAAGATTTAGAAACAGTAGATAAACGATTAGAAAGGGTTAAAAAAGCATCAAGAACAGGTGATAAAGTTGCCTTAAAAGAACTTGAAGTTTTAAATAAGATAAAAGAAGCTTTAGAAAGTGCTATTTCTGTTAGAGCAATTGAGTTGTCAGCATCAGAGCATGAAGAATTTGTCAAACCTTTACAGTTGCTTACAGATAAGCCAATTTTATATGTTTGTAATGTTGATGAAGCTTCTGCAAAAGATGGTAATGCTTATGTTGAAACTGTAAAAAAAGCTATAGCTGGTGAAAATGCTGAGATTATTATATTGGCAGTTGCTACAGAGGCAGATATTGCCGAGTTAGAAGATTATGAAGAGCGTCAATTATTTTTAGATGATTTAGGTCTGGAAGAGGCGGGTGCTTCAAAATTGATTCGTGCCGCTTATAAATTATTAAATCTACAAACTTATTTTACAGCCGGTGTAAAAGAAGTGCGGGCCTGGACCATCCATGTTGGAGATACTGCTCCTCAAGCTGCTGGTGTTATTCATACTGATTTTGAAAAAGGTTTTATTCGTGCCGAGGTTATAAAATATGATGATTTTATCGCTTATGGAAGTGAAGCCAAAGTAAAAGAAGCAGGGAAATTGGCGGTTGAAGGTAAAGAATATATCGTTCAAGATGGTGACATGATGAACTTTAGATTTAATGTATAACGAGTCATATTGCAAAGGATCAAAGTTAGATAGATTTATTTTTCAGGATAAATGAGAACCAATTTATTTTTTATTGTAATTTACTTGGTAAAATGCTCAGGTGTACAAAATTAGTTGGATAAATAGAAATTATTCAAGAAAAAGTAAATTAAAACAAATAATTATTAATGAAATTTGAACTCAAAGCTACAGATCAAAGCAGTAAGGCAAGAGCAGGTACAATAACTACAGATCATGGTGTTATTGAAACGCCCATTTTTATGCCTGTGGGTACTGTTGCATCGGTTAAAGGAGTGCATCAACACGAACTAAAAGATGACATTAATGCTGATATTGTTTTAGGCAATACCTACCATTTATATTTACGGCCAAAGACTAATATTTTAGAAAAAGTAGGTGGCTTGCACAAATTTATGAATTGGGAAAGACCAATTTTAACTGATAGTGGTGGTTATCAGGTTTACTCGCTATCTGGGAATAATAAAATAACCGAGGAAGGTGTAAAATTTAAGTCGCATATAGATGGCTCTACCCATTTCTTTTCACCGGAGTTTTCTATGGATATTCAGCGGAGTATAGGTGCAGATATTATAATGGCCTTTGATGAATGTACACCTTATCCATGTGAATATAACTATGCCAAGAATTCTATGCATATGACACATCGTTGGTTAAAACGATGTATTGATCACTTAGAAAAAACACCTGTTAAATATGGATATAGCCAGGCATTTCTTCCTATAGTTCAAGGGAGTACCTATAAAGATTTAAGAAAGCAATCGGCCGAATTCATTGCCTCAGTAGAGGCAGAGGCAAATGCTATTGGCGGACTCTCTGTTGGTGAACCAGCTGATGAAATGTATGAAATGACAGATATAGTATGTAATATCTTACCAAAAGATAAGCCGAGGTATTTAATGGGTGTAGGTACGCCTATTAATATTTTAGAAAACATTGCTTTAGGTATTGATATGTTTGATTGTGTAATGCCAACCAGAAATGCCAGAAATGGCATGCTATTCACTGCTCATGGCACTATTAATATAAAAAATAAAAAATGGGAGGACGATTTTTCTCCTATTGATGAAATGAATATTACTTCTGTTGATACTCAATATTCTAAGGCCTATTTACGTCATTTATTTGTTGCTAAAGAATATTTAGCCAAACAAATTGCAACTATTCATAATCTCGGATTTTATATGTGGTTGGTTCGTGAAGCTAGAAAGCATATCTTAGCGGGAGATTTTTCCACATGGAAAAATACCATGGTAAAACAAATGGATAAACGCTTATAGCCCAAGATTGATATAAAATTCATTTAAACTATAAACAAATTTTAAGTAGAATTAGGTTATAAACAATACTAAATTTATAGAATGTTTTCCGCTCGATAATTCGGAAGGAGTGGGATTAAGGTTAGGATGAAAATTTTAGATAAATACATATTAAAAAAGTACTTTACTACTTTTATTTTTACTTTGATGATTCTTATTCCTATTGCTGTTGCCATAGATGTAACTGAAAAAATAGGTAAATTTTTAGAGCATCCTAATTTGGGCATTTCAGAAATTATAAGTAATTACTACATTCCATTTATCATCAATTATGGTAATACTTTTATGCCTTTGGCATTGTTTATATCTACTATTTTATTTACTTCTAAATTAGCCTCAAATACTGAAATTATTGCCATACATAGTTCAGGTATTCCTTATAAAAGATTCATTAGACCATATTTGATAGGAGCTGTTATGCTAGGATTTATTTCTTTAATAGCAAATCATTTTTTATTGCATATTTCAAATAAAACTTTCGAGGCATTTGATGAGACTTATTTGCGAAAGATAAAAAAGACGAAGACCTTTGTAAATAATGTGAACTTACAATTAACTGAAAATGACATCATCTATTTTAAGAATTTTAATTTTACTAATTATAATGGCAATAATTTTTCATATCAGCATTTTGACGGTTTAGATTTAAAATATATCTTGATTGCCAAGAATATAAAGTGGAATAAAAAGGATGCTACTTTTACTTTAACTAATTATAAAAAGCGTTGGTTAAAAGCAAAAAATGACAGTATAGAAAGTGGTAAAAAATTGGATACTATTTTTAATTTTTTCCCTAAAGATTTGTTGTATGTAGATTATCTGGCTATAGAAATGCCATCTCAAGAACTGTATAAACATATAGAAGAATCGGAAGATAGAGGTGTAAAGAATTTGAATAAATATAAAGTAGAGTTGTATTCAAGAACAACGCTGCCGGTTTCCTCAATTATTCTAACTATCATAGCAGTATCCTTAGCTTCAAGAAAAAGGAGAGGAGGCATAGGTATAAACTTAGCCATTGGGGTTAGTTTAATGTTTTTGTATGTGTTTTTTATGAAAGTAACGGAGGTTTTAGGAGCCTCTGCAACCTATAATCCCTTATTTATGGTATGGATTCCTAATATTTTGTTTGGACTGATAGCACTTTATCTTTATATAAATGCTAAACGATAAAATAAAAAATTACCTTCATCTCCATTTTATTATATTTATTTGGGGTTTTACTGCAATATTAGGGGCACTGATTAGTATTGATGCCATTCCTTTGGTTTGGTATAGGGTTTCTTTAGCCGTTATTTTTATTTTGGTATTTATTCTGATAAAGAAAATTAGTTTTAAAATACCATTAAAGGAGTTAATTAGATTTTTATTTGGAGGAATCTTAATTGCCGTACACTGGATCACTTTTTTTTATGCCATTAAAATTTCTAATATTTCAATTACGTTGGCTTCAATGTCAACTGGAGCTCTATTTGTAACACTATTGCAATGGATAATTTTTAAAAAGAGAATAGTACTTTATGAATTGGTTTTTTCATTGCTGGCTATTATTGGATTGATCATCATTTTTCAAGCAGAAGGCAAATATATTTTAGGTATACTGGTAGCATTAGTTTCGGCTTTTTTATCAGCTAGTTTTTCAATTTTAAATGCCAACTTAATTAAATACCATGGAGCAACTATAATTTCTTTTTATGAGTTGTTATTTGCCTCAATTTGTATAGGCCTCTTTTTATTTTTAAGTGGTTTAATTGATGTTAGCTTTTTTACACTCTCAACAAATGATTGGATATATTTAATAATACTGGCATCAATATGTACGGCATATGCCTTTGTAGCTTCAACCAGTGTCTTAAAAAGTGTAAGTGCATTTACCATGATGCTTACCATTAATCTAGAGCCTATTTATGGCATTATTTTGGCCATTATTATTTTTAAACAAAAAGAAATAATGACTACCAATTTTTATATTGGTGCCTTGTTGATATTTATAACGGTGGTGGTAAATGGTATCATAAAATTGAAGAAAAAATCAATATAATTTTTCTATAAATTAGAAATAATACAAAAGAGGCTCGGCTCTTTAGCTTAGAAGAAGGGTATTACGCTTTTACGGGATGACGAAGAGGTTGAAAACGTAACAACTAAATATTTTTTACAATTGATCTATTAATTTATAAGCCTTAAATCTTAAGCTAAGATACAATTACACTTTAATCACAAAACGTTAAATAGAAAGAAGCTCCTCTCCTTAGCTAAGGAGAGGTGGCATCACACCTTAGTGTGATGACGGAGAGGTTGAAAACGTAATAACTAAATATTTTTTACAATTAATTTATAAGCCTTAAATCTTAAGCTATGTGGCAATTGCAATTTAATCACAAAATATTAAATAGAAAGAAGCTCCTCTCCTTAGCTAAGGAGAGGTGGCATCGCACCTTAGTGTGATGACGGAGAGGTTGAAAACGTAATAACTAAATATTTTTTATAACTGATCTATTAATTTATAAGCCTTAAATCTTAAGCTATGGGGCAATTGCACTTTAATCACAAAACGTTAAATAAAAAGAAGCTCCTCTCCTTAGCTAAGGAGAGGTGGCATCGCACCTTAGTGTGATGACGGAGAGGTTGAAAACGTAATAACTAAATATTTTTTACAATTAATTTATAAGCCTTAAATCTT
>DEIV01000037.1 GCA_002352665.1 Flavobacteriaceae bacterium UBA2765 | reverse complement strand
GAAGCAATATCAATTTTAGAAATTGCTAAGGGTTCTAAGACTTCAGATGAAATATTTAATTCTTTAATTCGATCATTCATAATAGTTGCTTTATAACTATCTAATTTCTCTCGAATTCGTTTTTCAACTAATAAATTAGTCGATTTATAATATAATTTTAAATCTCCTGAACGTAACGTAGATACCTTTTCTTGAAAATCGGAATTGAATTCTAATACAGCATCTAAGCTTCCGATGGTAATTGAATCTTTTATACCAGCTATAGAAATATCTTTCACCAATGAAAATGTACTATCATTAAATTGTGACACCATATTTTCTGGAGCTCCAATAAGTGCAACTTTTAATTGTTTTGTTTTTTCTTTATTAATTAAGTTTTGTTGCAGTTTCGTTATTCCTAAAAGTAGCA
Source organism: Flavobacteriaceae bacterium UBA2765 (assembly GCA_002352665.1). Classification (GTDB taxonomy): domain Bacteria; phylum Bacteroidota; class Bacteroidia; order Flavobacteriales; family Flavobacteriaceae; genus Aureibaculum. Next base: position 2,664 of record DEIV01000037.1, on the reverse strand, counting down.
ACGGAATTGCCAAAGCAGGTAATATTATAGCAGAAAATAGTGTCTTCTTATCTCTTAAAGTATCAGTAAATTCCTTTTTTATAACAGTAAGTATCGTCTTCATCAGGTTTAGTTGTTTTGGTTTACAATGTCAATAAAAGCTTCGGTTAATGATTTTCCTTCAGATTGCTTTCTAAAGGCTTCCATACTATCATTATAAATTAGATTTCCTTTCGCAATAATGGCAAGATCATCACATAATAAATCTACTTCACTCATAATATGTGAAGAAAAAATGACTGTTTTCCCTTCTTTCTTACATTGTCTAATCAAGTCGATAATACTATTGGCTGTAATTACGTCTAATCCGGAAGTGGGTTCATCAAAAATAACAACACTCGGATCATGAATCATACTTCGGGCTATAGATACTTTTTGTTTCATTCCGGTAGATAGTTGACCTATCCTCTTTTTAGCGAATTCATTGATGCCCAATTGTTCAAAGAGCAATTCTTTTCTCTCCTTAAAAATGGATGCATCCATATTATGAAGGTCGGCAAAATATTTTACAATTTCTCCAGGGGTTAGCCTATCGTAAAGATTTGTAGAACCTGTTAAAAAGCCTATTTCTTTTCTTACTTCTCGCGGACTATCAACAACGCTTTTATCATTTACTTTGATGTCTCCTGTAGAAGGTGTTAAAATTGTAGAGATCATCCGTAATGTTGTTGTTTTTCCTGCTCCATTAGGTCCTAATAAAGAAAAAACACTCCCAGGTTTACATATAAAACTCACATTGTTTACAGCAGAAACCGAATTAGAACTGGTTTGCAACTCTTTGCGTTGTTTTTTACTCAGAGTATATTGCTTCGTAATATTTTCAACTTGAATCATGGTTGGTTTTTAGTTAATACTTTTATTTAGGCACTTTCAGAAGTAGCCTAATTTTGTAAACTTTTAATTTATTAATCCTGACAATTTATAATAATTGTTAGGATTTTTGTTTTTAGAGTAATTTTTAGTGTTGTTATTATCATTTTAGTAATGACAAAACATAGTTATCCTTTTAAATTTTAAGAGAGGATTAAGATCAGGCTATTTTTTCTAAAGTTTGTTGCTGCATTCTTCTACCAATTTCTAAGGCATTAGCAGTATGTATTCCGAAGAATATCCAGAGGATTTCTGTAGGTTTTGTTTTAGCTTTGATTTTCTTGAGGTGATAATGTTCCTTTTCTTTACCAAAACTACCTTCGAGTCTAGAGGCTCTTTCTTTGGTAATGATTGTTTTGAGTTGTTTTTGTTGTTTATAATGTTTTGATGGTTTTCCTTTAAGTTTAAAATCAGTTTGTATTTGATTTGAAGTTGCAAAGACTCTATTTTTGTTGGTGGCATAGATAGCATCAGCTCCTGTTATCTTTACTTTTGTTTTAGTAAGTCCTTGTGCTTTGTAAATGGTATTTTTAAATTGAGTACCCTCATTAAAATTATCAAAACTGATTTTTTGAATAAAGTTGATTCCATCTATTTGAAGTTTATTGACTTTTGCTCCAAATTCTACAGCTTTGATTTCTTTCCCCCTGACTATTGGTCGAAGATATGATTTAGAGATACTTACGATTCTATCCTTGGGAGGCTTTCCTGTTTTAAAATATTGTTTCTGTTGTCTTTGTATTCTCTTTATAATTCTTCTTCGCTTATAATACAACCCTGTCATCTCAAAATCATATCGAGCTTCTATTATATCTAATTCCTTGTTTAATTTTTCTAATAACCATAATAATGATCTTGTAAGTTTTCTTCGATTTTTATACGTTTTTCTACGGGTTTTACTATAATTAATATATCGCTTTTTCCATTTAATATACTTCGAACGAGGAAGTCTAACTTTTAAACCCTTGCAAATAGTTCTAATCTGATGATGCGTCCAGTGTACAGATTCCCATAGTAATTTTTGATCCGTAGGATAACGAACCTCGCTTTCATAACATGTTGCATCAACAGTAATACTATGTTGGTCTTTAATAAATCCAGACCAACTATTAAATAAAACTTTTTCTGTTTTTAGAATATTTAGTTTTGTGGATAGCTCACAACGGATTTGACTTACTATTTTATAATTCGTCAACCGATGATGACCTAAATGGATATCACAAAAAAATTGATAATCAATATTGGAATTGAGTTGCTCGATTAATCGCTTGTCTGAACAACCACCATAGTGTTTTAAAAACATCAATGCAAGTTTACCCTTTGGACTAAAATAATTCTTTGTGCCTTTTATCTTTTCTTTAATCTTAAAAACCGATACCAAATTATCCCAAGGGATAGCTGTATAAATTTTTCCCAGATCACTCTCAAGAAATCGATTAAAATAGGCATTAAAATTATCTGAAGGATTTAAAAATGAAAACTCGTGTTGTAAACCAGAAATTCTTTGTATTTTAGACATACTTGATAAATTAAAACCCCGATTTTTGAGTATTCGGCTCGTTTTCGGGGTTTTGTTTGTCTAATTTACAACTTATTTAGCTGATATACAAATAGTTATTTGCTTACGAAAGTGCCTAGTTAAAAATAGAAAAGGATATTAAAAAAAAGCTCACAAGTATCCATGTTTAGATAAAACCTGTGAGCTTTCTATGAAAATTTGACAATTTATAGGCCAATAACCAATGTTGCTGTAAA
>DEIV01000113.1 GCA_002352665.1 Flavobacteriaceae bacterium UBA2765 | reverse complement strand
ACGGGAGTCTACGCAATAACCCCTAAATTTACTGTTTTAATTAATATAACCATCTGATTATCAATATTAATAAATTTAAAATATTGAGTTTTTGCGTAGTCTGACGGTTGGTGTATGGTTTAGTTGCGAGTCTCGCGCAACTAATTTAGCAAAAGGAAACCGAACCTTAGGAAAATCCATAGGATTTTCCGAGTAGCACTAACCCAAGCAATTAATTATACACGTTATTACCACACGTTTTTCTTCTTTTCCATAATTATTCCGTTATACATATATTTTCCAATTGGCAGTTTAGTAATGAAATTTTCAAATTGCTTTTTGAAATCAATTTTGTTGTCAACAATTGAGAATAATTTTCGTGCTTCATGAACCTCACTTGGTATTTTAACTGAATTCGTTTTATAGTAATAGTCAGATTTTAATTCCCAATATGACGCACTTTTATTTATTCCATTCTTATGAATGCTAAATGATATGGTTGTTCCATCTAGTCCAATGATACAGCCTTCCACTTCTTCACAATCTTTTAAGTTTTCTATTCCACCAGTTCTTAATTCCCTTATTAATTTTTCAACCGTTACATTTGGGGTTTTTATTTTCTGGGTGATTTTTTCCTTTTGTTCTTCTTTTCTGTTTGTTTTCCATACAGAATGACTTAAACTACCTTGAAACTCTCCATTTTGATATTCAATTAATTGAACCATTTGATAATTTACAATATCAATTTGGAAGATAGAATTGTGCTTAATGCTGTCAAATTCTGTTGGCTTTATATTTACTTCCAAACTCTTTTGTGCTGAGCACGAATTCAATATTAAAATCAGGGTTAGAAGTATAGATAATCTCATTTTTTTAATGTGTGGTAACGTTGTTGTATATGGTTTGTTGCGTGGTTTAAACACCTAATTTAGCTAATACAAACCGAATAGAAAATGAACTGCCCCCAAAAAGTTAGACACTATTTGAGGGCATTTTTATGGGAAGAAAAGTCAAGTATAGTTATGAATTTAAACTTCGTTGCGTAAAACAAGTTTTAAATCATCATCAAACAGTAGAAGCTGTTTCAAAATTAAATGGTTGTCATCATACAACCCTTCATGATTGGATTCGTTTTTATGAAAAACATGGTAAAAAGGCTTTATTACCTAGAAAAAATAAAGTCTATAGTTTACCATTCAAACTTAAAGTTGTGGAAGCTATTGATAAAAATTTATTATCTTTCAGTCAAGCATGCTTGAAGTTTAATATTCCTACTAAATCTGTAATTATGAATTGGCAGAGGAATTATAAGGAACTGGGCATTATAGGCTTAAACAATAAACCAAGAGGCAAGCCTAAATCTATGCAATTTAAGAGGGCAAAAAAGAAGTCTAATAAACCTTTAACAAGGGAAGTATGATTTAGAAGTACTACTACATCATACTAATATGGCAAGAAGTAGTTATTATTATCATCAAAAAAGAGGTCTTTTAATAGATAAGTATAAAGAGATAAAGCTATTGATTAACCAGATATATCATCATCACAAAGGAAGGTTTAGTTATAGAAGAATCACTTTAGAAATCAATAAAAGAGGTTTTGTAATTAATCATAAAACAGTATTAAGATTAATGCGTGAATTAGGTTTAAAGAGTCTTTTCAGAATTAAAAGATATAAATCTTATAAAGGACAAATAGGTGAAACGGCACCTAATATATTACAACATAATTTTAAAGCTGTAATGCCAAATAAAAAATGGGCTACTGATATTACAGAGTTTAAAGTATTTGGAAATAAACTATACCTATCACCAATAATTGACTTATTTAATGGAGAAATAATAAGTTACGAATTATCTGAAAGACCTAATTTTAAACAAGTTGTTACGATGCTAAAAAAGTCTTTTAAAAAGATACCTAATCAAACGAACTTAATATTACATTCAGATCAAGGTTGGCAATATCAAATGAAACAATATCAAAGATTATTAAAAGAAAAAGGAATTACTCAAAGCATGTCTCGCAAGGGAAATTGTTTAGACAATGCTGTAATAGAAAATTTCTTTGGTATACTAAAATCTGAATTATTTTATTTAAATAAGTATAAGTCAATACCTAAATTAAAGCAAGACATAAAAGAGTATATAAAATATTATAATAACGAAAGGATTAAACTAAATTTAAAAGGAATGAGCCCGATTGAATATCGAGTTCATTATTATCAAAATTAATTATAAATTTGTCTAAACTTTTGGGTGCAGTCTAAAATCCGCGAGGATTTTCGTAAGTAGGCTAGAACTAGCAATTAATTTTATACGGTTGTTGCCATACGTTTTTATTATTCCATTTCAGTTTTTATTCCGCTAACAAATTTCTTTTTTCCACCATTCGCTGGATGTCTAACATAGTTATAATCAAAACCTAAATTTTTAATTTGAGATTCTGGTTTTCTTCCTAACGCAATTATTTTATGGATGCCAAAAATTGTCAAAAGTTCAGTTAGATATTTTTTTCCTAATTCCAATTCCAATCTGTTAGGAGTTCTATTTGTTCGTTTATCAGAGAAACTATGAGGGTGAAACGGAAAAATATTCCAAATCAAGGGTTTATTCAGATAATTCTCCAATTCATTCCAAACAATTGTTGCAGATATTTCACTTTCAATTTTTGTTTTTTCATTTAAACACCTAAACCCTTGATTTTTAAAAAAATCATTCTGTGTTAAAATTCTTTCACTGGTAAAAGCAATTCCTGTTATTCCACAACCTTTATATCCTGGTGCTTCTCCTAATAATAAATTTGTTGGTTTTATTTCCACCATTTTATTCAAATACAGGCTTAAATTTTCTCTTCTAATTTCCGTTTCAATCGAATTTCCTTTATACAAATTGGTAGTTTCCTTTGAAACTTTTTGTTCCGATAATTTTTTTATAAAATCCGTTATTTTGTTCAAAATTGGTCTTTTTTTAATGGATGGCAACGTTTGGTATAAGATTAGTAATTGGTTATGTAAGCGGCTGATTTTCCGAAGGAAAATCCGTTGCTAAATAAGCAATTACCATTTAGATTATACGTAAAAGTAAATTATTAATTTTATACCGTGTTGCACTAATCCCGCTTTAGCGGGAAGAAGCACAACGAAA
>DEIV01000080.1:36141-88274 GCA_002352665.1 Flavobacteriaceae bacterium UBA2765 | reverse complement strand
ACTTTTTTATAATTAAATAGCTTACTTACAGAATCTTACCTTTTTGGGGAGAAATTTATGTCGAACACAGGAAAAAGCAACCTGCAAAGCATATTGTGATTTTCTATTTGCAGAAGTGTACGTTTGAGGATCAACGCAGTTACTCCGATATTCTCCACCCCAACCATCCTTAGTAGGGTGGTTTTTTTATGTTGTAAATTTAATGGTTATATTCGTTGGCTACCCGCCCGTACCGAACGGTACGTTCGGGCGGGGAGCGTTTGGCTAGCAGCCAAAAGGTCATCGGTTCGACTCCGATATTCTCCACATCAAGCAGAAAATCCGTACGAGAGTACGGATTTTTTTGTTTCGAAAAAATTTAGAATTTTATTTTAACCTAATAGCTATGGGGGCGTAATAAATGTTCTTACATTTAATAAATATAATAAAGACAATTGTGGCGACCTCTACTAGATTATAATGAGCATCTAAAGGCCCTTACAGATAAACTCATCTTCTTAATAATAAAAACCATTTTAGCCCTTAGTTTTTATTTTTAGGATGCTATTTGTATAAAATTTTTATTATAAAAAAGCGTTACTAAGTAGATATCTTATTGTAATTTAATTAATTAAACTTGAAAAAACCAATACATACCGCATATATTGTCATGATGGTTGTAATTGTTATTATAACAACTATATATTTAATATATACTGGTTATACTTATTATAATTCACCTTTAGAAGAACGATTTTATCACCCGCATCACCATTGGTTTAAACCAAGTGGTTTATACGGACAGGGCTTAGGTATTCTGGGTACTTTTTTAATAGCTTTTGGGGTTTCGATTTATATAGCAAGAAAAAGATATAATTTTTTAGCCAAGTATATTCGTTTGAAATATTTGTTAGAGTTTCATATTTTTTTATGTACGTTAGGCCCTATTTTAATACTCTTTCATACAGCATTTAAATTTGGAGGGATTGTATCCATAGCTTTTTGGAGTATGGTAGCAGTTGTTTTAAGTGGTGTAATAGGACGTTTTATTTATATACAAATACCACGTACTATTGAAGGAAGAGCTCTTAGTTTAAGTGAAGTGCAACATATGAAAATAGATCTTGCAAAAGTGTTAACTGAGAAATTTAACCTTGAATCTAATACGATAGAGATAATTACAAGTTTAATAAGTAAAGAAAATACAACTAGTGATAAGAAAACATTGTCTCATTTAAGAAAAGTACTACATCGAGGCGATTTGCCAAAACAAAACAGATCGATAATTCTTAAAATGGTGAAACATGAGATATCTCTGGCGGGTAAAATTGCCCGATTAGAATATATGCAAAAACTTTTTAAATACTGGCATGTTGTACATATGCCTTTTGCATTAATAATGCTTATCATTGTAATTATTCATGTGGCGGTAACACTAACCTTTGGATATAAATGGATATTCTAATGGGAGAGGTAGTTTTAGAACAAATTTTGGTTTATGGTACCGTACTTTTACTTTGTGGTATTACCATATTTTTTTATCTTAAAAAGAAAAAGGTTAAATCAATAACAACTATTAAAAAAGTTGAAGTTGCCAAAGAAGAAGGTTTGTTTGAACCTGTTTCACTATATCCTTACATAGATCTTAATACCTGCATAGGAAGTGGTGCTTGTATTACAGCTTGTCCTGAAAAAGATATTTTGGGTATTGTTAATGGATTGGCAACTGTTATAAATACTTCTAATTGTATTGGTCATGGTGCTTGTTTTCACGCTTGTCCTGTTGAGGCAATTACCCTTAGAATAGGTACAGAATCTAGAGGTATTGACTTACCACATGTGAGTGAAGATTATGAAACCAATATTAAAGGAATATATATTGCCGGGGAGTTAGGAGGTATGGGGCTCATTAAAAATAGTGTTGAACAAGGTAGTCTGGCCATGCAAAATTTGGTAAAGAAAAAAAGACCCTCTAGAGAAAATGTTATTGATGTAGTAATTATAGGAGCAGGCCCTGCCGGAATTTCTGCAACATTAGCAGCTAAAAAACATGGGTTATCTTCTGTTACTTTGGAACAAGATTCACTAGGTGGTACTGTCTATACATTTCCAAGATCAAAGGTGGTTATGACTGCTCCAATGGACCTTCCCCTTTTTGGTAAAGTAAAACTATACAATACTTCTAAAGATGAATTAATACAATTATGGGAAAAGGTCATATCACAACATAAGATAAAAATAACTGAAAATACCAAAGTTGAAAGTATTGTTCCAATTGAAAATGAAGCTTTTAAAATAATTACCAATACCGGTGAAGAATATATTTGTAACCAAGTACTCATATCTATAGGCAGAAGAGGAACTCCAAGAAAATTAGGTATACCCGGAGAAGATACTCATAAAGTGGCTTATCGGATGTTAGAACCCGAACGAATTAAAGATAAAAAGATAGTAGTAGTTGGAGGTGGAGATTCTGCAATTGAATCAGCTCTTCTTGTGAAAGATAATAATAATGTTATACTTTCGTATAGAAAAGATAAGTTTGCAAGACTAAAACCAAAAAATAAAGAAAATATTAATAACGCTATTTCTGATAATTCTATTGATGTCATTTTTAATTCTAATTTAGTATCAATTGATGAAAAAAGTGTACAGATTAAAATAAATGAAAATGACACTAGTTCAGAATTTGAAAATGACCAAGTTTATATTTTTGCTGGAGGAGAATTACCTACCGGATTTTTACAAAATGCAGGTATAGAGGTGGCTAAACGTTTTGGTCATATTATGAAAAAACACAAATAATTAGTTTGAAAGACATTTTAGAATATATCATCGTATTCTTTTTAATGTCTATAACGTTAAGTTATGGTCAAATTTCTCCTGGCGACCTAACTCAAGCTCATGCTGAATTTGAAGGTATGAGTAATTGTACCTTATGTCATGATTTAGGCGATAAAGTCTCCAATAAAAAATGTCTAGATTGTCATGATGATATTCAATCCCTTTTAGATCAAAAAAGTGGTTATCACGCCAATTCAGCTATAGTTAAAAAAGATTGTTTTGAATGCCATAGCGACCATCATGGACGAAAATTTGATATGGTTAGGTTTGACAAAGATAAATTTGATCATAAACTAACGGGCTATAAACTAGAAGGTAAACATGAGGTTGTTGATTGCAGAAAATGCCACATATCAGAAAACATACAAGATAGAGAGATCAAACAAAGAAAAAATACTTTTCTAGGATTAGATGAAAAATGTCTATCCTGTCATGATGACTACCATCAAAAAACGATGGCAAATGATTGTAAATCTTGTCATGATATGGATGCTTTTGCACCGGCATCTAAATTTGAACATAGCGATACAGATTATAAATTAAAGGGTAAACACCTTGAAGTGGACTGTGTTGAATGCCATCAAAAAACCACAAGAAATGGCAAAGAATATCAAGAATTTAGTGATATTGCCTTTAAAGATTGTAAATCTTGTCATGATGATGCTCATAATAATCAAATTAAAGGTGCTTGTGTACAATGTCATACAGAAACTTCCTTTTCAAAATTTATTGGGAAAGGTAAGTTTAATCATAATAAAACAGGATTTAAACTCAAAGGGAGCCATCATAAGATAAATTGCTTTAGTTGTCATAACAAAACAAGTAATCCGCTAACAGTGTTTCAAGATAAAATAAATATAAATGAAAATGATTGTGTAAAATGTCATGATGACTTTCATGAAGGAAAATATGGTCTTGACTGTGTTAAATGCCATAAGGAAAGTAGTTTTTTATCTTTGAAGAAGATGGACTTTTTTGATCATAATATTACTGATTATCCATTAGAGGGAAAACATATTGAAGTAGATTGTAAACAATGTCATAAAAAACGTTTTTCTACACCAATAGATTTTACTGCCTGTTCAAATTGTCATGATGATTACCATCGTGGAGAATTCAAAGAGAATAACGTAACTCCTGATTGCGTGACTTGTCATTCTTTAGAGAATGGGTTTGATTACAGTTTATATACATTAGAACAACATCAAGAAACAGAATTTCCCTTAGAGGGAGCTCATTATGCTACACCATGTTTTGCTTGCCATATTAGTGAAGATGACAAAAGATGGACATTTACAAATCTAGGTTCAACTTGTATAGATTGTCATAAGGATACCCATGAAGGATATATTAGTGAAAAATATTATCCAGACAATAAATGTACTGTTTGTCACGTTAATGATAGTTGGTCTTTAGTGAATTTTGACCATGGTTTAACAAAGTGGCCGCTTAATGGCAAGCATACAGAGGTTGATTGTAGGGCATGTCATATGGAGATTTCAGAGGATAAAACCATTGTTAGTCAAAAATTTACTAATTTAGACACTCAGTGCCTATCATGTCATGAAAATATTCACGGTGACGTTTTTGCCATGAATGGTGAAACTGATTGTAAAAGATGTCATGTTACAGATAGTTGGTTTCCAAAAAAGTTTAATCATAATAACACATCCTTCCCGCTTAAAGGACGCCATACAGAAATAGAATGTAGTCAATGCCATACTGTTGCAAATGCAAAGGGTGAGACTCAAATAATATATAAATTAGGGACATTTGAATGTATAGACTGCCATCAATAATATTATTTCTATTAGGTATTTTACCAATTCTTGCTCAATCACCACATGGTAATAAATTAAAGATCAATTGTGCTCAATGCCATAACTCTGAAGGATGGTCAATGAATTATGAAACTATTAAATTTGATCATAATGAAACTGAATTTAATCTAGATGGTACTCATGCTCAAACGGATTGTAAGCAATGTCATGAAACCTTAGTTTTTAATGAAGCTCCTTTAGAATGTGCATCTTGCCATACTGATATACACAATATGTCTGTAGGTAATGACTGTAAAAGGTGTCATACCTCACAGAATTGGTTGGTAGATAATATTCCCGAATTACATGAAGAAAACGGATTTCCACTAATTGGTGCACATAGTAATTTAAGCTGTATTGATTGTCACATCTCTGAAACAAATATTAAATTTGAAAGAATTGGTAATGAATGTGTGAGTTGTCATCAAGATGAATATGCTGGTACACAAAGCCCTAATCATACAACTTCAGGGTTTTCTACTAATTGTATTGATTGTCACGATCCACTTGGACAGGGTTGGGATACAGAAATAGTTAATCATGATTTTTTCCCATTAACTTTAGGACACGATATACAAGATTGTAATGCTTGTCATACTACGGGTAATTTTTCTGATGCTTCTCCTGAATGTGTAAGTTGTCATCAAAATGACTATGCCGGAACGCAAAATCCAAACCACTCCAGTAGCGGTTTTTCAACTAACTGTATTGCATGTCACACCACCAATCCAGGCTGGACACCAGCTGAATTTGGTAACCATGATTTTTTTCCATTAACCTTGGGTCATGACATACAAGAATGTACACAGTGCCATACCACAACAAATTATGCAGATGCAGATCCAAATTGTGTAACCTGTCATCAAACGGATTATAACAATACTTCTAATCCTAATCACTCCAGTTCAGGTTTTTCAACTGATTGTGCCAGTTGTCATACTACCAATCCGGGCTGGACACCGGCTACGATAAATCATGATTTTTTCCCATTAACTTTGGGTCATGATATACAAGATTGTACGCAGTGCCATACCACAACAAATTATGCAGATGCAGATCCAAATTGTGTAACCTGTCATCAAACAGATTTTAACAATACCATTGACCCTAATCATACTGCGGCTCATTTTCCTACTGATTGTGTGAGTTGTCATACTACCAATCCGGGTTGGACACCGGCAACATTTGACCATGACGGACAATACTTTCCCATTTATAGCGGGAAACATAAAGATGAATGGAATGAATGTCTTGATTGCCATACTGATCCAAATAACTATTCAGTTTATTCATGTTTTAAATGTCATTTACAATCAGAAACAGATAATGACCATAGTGAAGTTACCGATTATTCGTATGTAAGTAGTGAATGTTTAAGGTGTCACCCTAATGGTGATAATTAAAATAATATGAAATATAAACTTATATTCATGTTATTATTTATGCTTCTCAGCTTAACCATAGTTGGGCAAGAAAAGAAGGAAACCCTTGAGGGGAAAGTATCTTTTGTAACCTCAAAAAATATCTACGTAAAATTTGGGAATACAGAAAATATTAAAATAGGAGACACTTTAAGGACTTCAGATAGTAGAACACCATGCTTAATTGTAACCCATAAATCATCAAATTCAGTAGTCTGTGCAACTATTTCTAACTGTAAAGTTAATAAGGATGACTCTGCCTATTATACCAAGAAAATAATTGAAGACAATTCTGAAATTGAAGATGATAAAAATTTAATAGTCAATCAAAATGAAAATCCTGTAGAGATAAAAGACGAAAAGATTAAAGAATCATTATATAAAGAAAATATTAAATCAAAAATTTCTGTAGCCAGCTATAGTACCTTATCAGATATTAGAGAAAATAGGCATAGCATTATGTCTCGATTTTCTCTATATGCTAACCATATAAGCGATTCAAAATTCTCTTTTGATACTTATTTAAATTATAGGCAGAATTTTCTTCCGGAATCATCAACAAGCTCACTAGAAACTAATATTTTTAGATTGTATGATTTGGCATTAAGATATGATGCAAATCCTACACTTTCTATTACCGTTGGTAGAAAAATAAACCCTAAAACATCATCTCTAGGTGCCATTGATGGCCTACAAGTAGAGCAGTATTTTAACAAGAATTATATAGGTGTAATTGCAGGATTTAGACCGGATATTTTTGACTATAATTTTAATTCAGATCTATTTGAATATGGTGCATATTATGGCAGGAAAACAGATGCAAAAAATTTCTATTCAGAAACTACAGTCGGATTTCTAGAGCAACGAAATACTGGAGCAATAGATAGAAGATATACTTATTTACAACATTCTAGTACAATATTTAAAAAGCTTTACCTTTTTTCTTCGCTTGAATTAGATATTTACAATAAAGTAAATGAAGTTGCGAGGAATGATTTTAGACTTACTAATTTATACGCATCGGTAAGATATAGGTTTAGTAGAAGTCTTGATGCAACCTTGTCTTATGATTCCAGGAAAAGAATTCTATATTATGAAACTTTACAAACTGAAATTGAAAGACTAATTAACGATGATATATCCAGACAAGGCATCAGAATGAGAGTTAATGTTAAACCTATGGAAAATGTTTTTGCCGGATTTAGTTATAGCAAAAGGTTTCAAAGTGATAATGATAACAAATCAGATAATATCTATATCTATTTAGGTTTATCTAAAGTTCCATTTGTTGGTGGTAGATTATCATTAAACTATAATATAAATACTTCAAATTATTTAGAAAGTAATATTTTATCCTTAAGGCATTCTAGTAATTTGTTGAAAAATAAATTGAGTGCGGATGTGTATTATAGATTGGTAAATTATATTTATCTAAATAGTAATGCCATCAATTCTGAATATAAACAAAATTTTTATGGAGCCAATTTATCTTATCACCTCTCTAGAAGATTTACAATAAGTGTTTATGGTGAACTTTCTAATAGTAATCAAGAAAATAATTATAGAATTTATACTAAATTGTCGCATAGATTTTACAAAAAGAAAAAACATACAAAACATGATCCTAAAAAATAAAATAACACACCTTTTGGCAATAATTTTAATAATTTTAACAGCTTGCAACAAGGGGCCTAAGGTTATCGATACTGCTAAAGAAACTAGTACAGGAGTCTTCTCAAATGATACTGTTGCACCAACAAGTGTAAAAAATAATTCTTCTTTTACAGACGATTTACATAAAATTAAAGTTAATGAAATATTGCCTACGAAAAAGTATATTTACCTAAATGTTAATGAAGGTGAAGAACAATATTGGATTGCTACAAGAAGTAAGGAAGTAAAAGTTGGAGAAACATATTATTATAAAGGTGGTTTACTTAAAACAAACTTTGAAAGTAAAGAATATAATAGAATGTTTGAAAAAATTTATTTAGTATCAAGCTTGGTTGAAGCAAATCATGGTAACAATTCAAATACACTAAATACAAATAATGATTCTCATACAGCACAACCCAACCCAACTAAAGAGAATATACCTACACATACAGAAAAAATAGTAGCACATAAAGGATCCATAAAAATAGCAGAATTGGTTAAAGACCCAAAAAAATATGAAGGTAAAACCATTCAAATAAGTGGTGTATGTTCAAAAATAAATCCCGGTATTATGGATAGAAATTGGATACATATTAAAGATGGTAGTAAAGATGATTTTGATCTTGTGGTAACCTCTAGTGTTTTTGTACCCGAAGGTACTACTATAACAATAAAAGCTCTGGTATCTTTAAATAAAGATTTTGGTGCAGGGTATACCTATGATTTAATCTTAGAAGATGGGGTGCTTGTAAAGTAATAGTTTAAGTCTAAGAAATTACTTTATATTTTCTCTTTTTAAAATAGGCCAATAAGCATATAATAATTATTGACACCACAACTATATACACCCATTTTGGGATTGGTATTGGATCTCCTGTGGCATAAGAATGTAGTCCGGACAGGTAATAATTAACCCCATAATAGGTCATAATAACAGTAGCCAATCCAAAAATTGTAGAGACATTATATGCAAATAACCCAGTTAATTTCGGAATGATTCGCATATGTAATATAAATGCATATACTAAAATAGTAACCAAGGCCCAAGTCTCTTTGGCATCCCAACCCCAATATCTTCCCCATGATTCATTAGCCCAAACACCTCCTAAATAAGTGCCAATACTTACCATAACTAAACCTCCAACCAAAGTCAACTCACTGATATAAGACATTTCTGTGGTGATTCTTTTGACCCTATCTTTATTGGCAGAGGTTAAAAAAATCATAAGTATTAAATTAATTAATCCAATAATGGCACCCAACATTAAGAAACCATAACTACCTGCTTCTAAGGATACATGAATGGTCAACCAATATGATTTCAGAACAGGAACCAATGGCGTAATTTCAGGATCAAGAAAGCTCAGCATGGATACTGAAAGAATAGTAGCTGCTAAAACCATGGTTGCCGCCAATCCCCCAAATGATTTTCGTGTAAATAATATACCGGCAAGTGTTGTTGTCCAAGCAATATAGATCATAGATTCATAACCATTACTCCAAGGTGCCCTGCCAGACACAAACCATCTTAAACTAAGACCTAAAGTATGTAATGCAAAACCAATAACAACTAACGAAAAAAGAACTAAATAAATCTTCTGTAATTTTATACGAGGTTTAAAAACGGATAAAAATAAGAAACCTAAAAAAGCCAAGCCTAAAATACTATAAAATGCAGCCAAACGGTTAAAAACGTTTAATTTATTGAGGAAAATTTCTGCATTTGTTTTAGAAGCCGATGGCATTACAGCACCACCATTTTTAATTTGATATGCCTTAAGTTCATGTAATAATTTATTGGCTTCAGTGTAGTTGTTTGTTTTAATACCATTTTGCAGTGCTATGCCATAGACATTAAAAAAGTTGGTGGCAACATGACTATCATGGCTATTATTGCCATGGGCATGTCTAGATATCCACGTATTATTCATGTCATTTTCTATAGGAATTAATTTTAATAAATTACCTGAAAAAACCATACTTAATATGTTCAATCTCTCGTCTATTTTTAATAATTCTTTTTCATAAATTCCTCTATCTTTAGGATTAGCATCATAGATGCGACGTACTTCATCTCTTAATTTATAATCTCCTTTTTGGTTAAAGAAATCTTTATAAGCTGCATAATTACTAGTTACACCAAGTCTTTTAAGGATATCTTTATGTTTACCGAGTTTTATAATTTTTATGCCATACCATTCCTGACGATTCGCAAATATGCTTAGCATAACTTGATCGGCATTTAAGCCTTCAAAAGTTTCATTGCGATATATTTTTCGCATAATTTCTCTAGACAAGGTATGCACAGGTTTCATTCGGCCTTTAAAATCTTGAACAACCAATTTGCTGAACTTTTCTGCGTGATCTAAACTCACAGCATGTTTTGTAACAGTAGATTGTGCAAATAGTACAGGAGATGAAAAAGAAAATAAGACCAACCAGATAAAAGTACCGCTTTTTGCTCTTATTTTTTTTATTTTTTGAATGACTTGATAAAATCTAGTTTTTTTGCTAAAAAAATTAAGTAATAAACCAATGGTTAATAAGGCATAACCAATATATGATATTAAGGTGCCCCAATAATCATGATTTACACTCAAGTAGGTGCCTTTTTCATCCTTATCAAAAGATGATTGAAAAAAACGATAGCCTCCATAATTTAGAATATTATTCATAAATATTCTAAAATCCATCTTCACATCCTTTCTGCTATCTATCAATACCACTTCACTTGCATAGGAAGAAGCACTTTCAGTACCAGGATATTTATCGAGAATAAAATCTTTTAATTGAATAGAAAAAGGTAAATGGATATCTTTAGATCCGTAGG
Source organism: Flavobacteriaceae bacterium UBA2765 (assembly GCA_002352665.1). Taxonomy (GTDB): domain Bacteria; phylum Bacteroidota; class Bacteroidia; order Flavobacteriales; family Flavobacteriaceae; genus Aureibaculum. The sequence continues at coordinate 77,724 of DEIV01000080.1, read as the reverse complement.
CAACAGCTATGTTTAGATTGTCAAAATTCAGTACTACAGATTTTCCAGGCATTCCTCTTCTCCCATATACATATCTCTCTTTTGATTTACCATTTACAGATATATCCATTAAAAGAGCTTTAAGACTTTCATTTTTGACTTTTACACTTTCAGAGGCTAAACTAACTATTGCTTTCTTGTTAAAATCTCCAAACACAAAATTGTTTGACCCATCTGAATAAAGAGATCTTAATTTTAACGGATTGTAATTATCTGTTGGATATATGGTATCATTTTTTTGAGTAGCCATTACCATCTGTGTAAATGGTTTGTTTGTTTTAAATTGTAAGGCATCATTTTTGTAAATAATATTAAAGGCCTCTGGTAGTATAGATTCTTTAAAATTATAAACTACATTTTTAATTTTTTTTGTTTCACCTTGACTGATAAAATATTCTTCTCTGCCATTCATTCCAGAAACCACTATTTTTAAAATAGGAACACCATTTTCAGATTCTTTTAATAATTGCTTAGGATTGGGCATGAATTTTTTAACCTCAACTTCTATCAAATCTGTATTTATAAGGTAAGATTCTCTCCAGTGATTATTGCCTAAGGAAGCAAAAAGTACAGGTTCATTAAAGTCATAGGTCTTGTCATCTTTATCAACTTGAAATTTCAAATATGAATTAGAAGACAAAAAGCTATTGGAGGAATCATTTTCTCTAATGTGCATTACGCCTTCATAGCCAAAATATCTGGTTACCGCGGCACCTAATAAAATAACTATAATGGCAGCATGAAACATGAGTACTGACCATTTTTGTTGTTGTATCATTCTAAATCTAAAAATGTTGACAACAATTGCAATACCAAAGAGCAGCAACAGAAGTTCAAACCACCAAGATTTAAAAATAACTTTTTGAGCAGCACTTGTACCATAATCATTTTCTACAAATGTTGCAATGGCTATGGCAGCGGCAAATATTAATATATAAAGACCTGCTGCCCGAGTATTGAACAGTGAAGATAAAAAGTTCTTCATAAAATTCTATTAAATCATATTGTTACAAATGTAACGATAATTTATTTTCGTTTTTTGTTAGAAGATAATTATTTGGGTTATTATAAACATATGGTTTTTCCTTACTCTTTCTATTATCTGTACTTATAAATAAACCCAATTGTAAACGGTCAAAAGTAACATCACGGAATCTATTTTTTAAATATCCAAATTGTAGTTTGTTGTTGTCTTTTATTTTGATACCTAATGCAGCAAATAGTCTGTTTTGTGAAAACACTTCGCCTTGTAAGTTTAAAAATACCTCATCATAAACTCCTATAGAGAAAGTATCTGACAATGGAAGTGTAATTTGCATACGGTAACGTGTTCTATATTGTGTGTCGGTTTTACGGTCTAATTCTAAAAAACGTTGCTCAATTCGATAACGATGTTCAAGATTAAATTTCCAAATCTTGTTTTTAAGAGAGACTTGTTCAAATAATCGATGCTCATTAGCATTAGTTTCTTCCATGAATTCTTCAAAACTCTTGTCGGTGTTAAGGTATCCATAACCAATAGTAGTCGAAATTTTCGGATTGATATGGTAATTGAGTCCCGCCATTAATAATAGTTGGTTAAAATTGGTTATAGTTTCATAATCTCGCAATTGTATTCCAGAGTTTACACTGAATTTATCTGAAATGATGTGTGAACCGGAGTAGATGTACCATGCTCCTAATTTATTTTCACCATTTTCTTGTGCGAAGTTTGACTTTACTATAACGAGCAGGAGTAATAGTAGTAAATAGTTCTTCATTTAAATATAGATTTTGAGTTGAAAATAAATAGGGACTCAATTTGAGTCCCTATTATAATAAATCAATTTACATATGATCCAAATGATGGTGTTCATCAATTAGTGGACCACCTTCCATTATCTGCTGAGAAGCTTCGTTGGCAAACTTTTCAAAGTTTAAATGGAATGAGTGGGCTAAATTAATAGCTTTACTTATATAAGCTCCTTTTTGTAACCAAGTATTCATAGGATCTAGAATTTCAGTAGGTACGTTAGGGCAATATTTAGGCATAAATAAACCAAAAATTGGATGCATATCATAATCTACATTATCTAAGTCACCTTTAAGAATAGCAGTAATCATGGCTCGAGTATATTTTAGTTTGATTCGAGAACCTACACCATAAGGTCCTCCGCTCCAACCGGTATTTATCAACCAAACATTTACATTTGCCTCTTGCATTTTTTCACTTAACATCTCTGCGTACACTGTTGGGTGTAATGGCATAAAAGGGGCTCCAAAACAAGCTGAAAAAGAAGGTACTGGCTCGGTAATACCGGCTTCTGTTCCAGCTACTTTAGCTGTGTAACCTGAAATAAAATGATAAGCAGCCTGACCCGGTGTTAATTTAGAAACAGGAGGTAATACACCAAAGGCATCAGCTGTTAAAAAGAAAATATTTTTAGGATTATCAGCAAAAGAAGGTACTTGAATATTATCAATATGATTAATAGGGTAACTTACACGTGTGTTTTGCGTTATGGAACTATCCATGTAATCAACTTCTTTAGTACCTTTTTTAAATACAACATTTTCTAATATTGCTCCAGGTTTGATAGCTCTAAAAATATCAGGTTCTTTTTCTTCTGTTAGATCAATTACTTTGGCATAACAACCTCCTTCAAAATTAAAAATTCTATTTTCTGAAGTCCAACCATGTTCATCATCACCAATTAATTTTCTGTCAGGGTCAGCTGATAAAGTAGTTTTACCTGTTCCGGATAAACCAAAGAAAATAGCGGTATTACCATCATCACCAACATTTGCAGAACAATGCATGGGTAACACATTTTTATCTGTAGGTAATATCATATTCAAGGCAGAGAAAACCCCTTTTTTAATTTCACCAGTATAAGCTGAACCACCAACTAAAGCAATTTTTTTTGTAAAATTTAATATCGAAAAATTTCCTTGTCGTATGCCATGTGTTTCTGGGCTTGGGCATACATAACCTGGGGCACAAAGCACTAGCCATTCCTCTTCAAAATTTTCTAAGTCCTTTTCTTCAAGGCGTAAAAACATATTGGCAACAAACATATTAGACCAAGGATATTCTGTAATTGTTCTTACATCGGTTCTATATTTAGGATCGGCACAAACGGCCGCATCTCTTACAAAAATTTCTTTACCTGAAAGGTATTTTACAATTTCATTCTGTAAAATGTCAAATTGAAGAGGTTCAATAGGTTTATTTATTTTACCCCACCAAACCCTGTTTTTGGTATAATTATCTTTTACAATAAAACGATCTTGAGGGGATCTACCAGTAAACTTTCCGGTATTTACGGCCAAAGTACCATTTTCTGTTTCTACACCCATACCTTTTTCCAGAGTAATTCTTTGTAATTCTTCTGGAGATAAATTCCAATGTGGGGTAACATTTTTAAGTTTATACTTTTCAAGATCTGCATTTTTAGGAATAATTGTTACGTTTTTCATTTTATTTTGATTTATAGTTTTGTGTTATAATTCATTTTTAAAAAGGCCATATAATGGGTACTAAAAGTAAAGTTATTATAAAAAATAATACTAATAATGGAGCACCTACTTTAAAATAGTTCATAAATTTATAGCCTCCGGCCGTCATAACCATAGCATTTGTAGTGGTACCTACCGGTGTTAAAAAAGCAGTAGATGCACTAATAGCAACTGCAATCATAAATGGTTCTGGAGATATATTTAGTGAACTTGCGGCTAATAAAGCGATAGGAGCCATCAAAACTGCGGTTGCACTGTTGTTAATTACTTGGCTAAAAGTAGTGGTTAATAAAAACACACCTCCTAATAACATAATAGGATGTATTGCTCCTAAATAAGTAACTAAACCATTTGCTATCATTTGTGCAGTACCTGTTTTTTGTAATGCAATACCCATGGGTATCATAGCAGCAATCATAATTACACTAGTCCAGCTAATACCCTTATAAGCTTTTGAAATAGGGACACAACCTGCTAATAATATTACACCCGCACTAATTAATGCAGCAATTGATCCCGGAACAATCTTAAAAACTAAAAGGATAATCATTAATAATAATGAAGCTAATGCGATATATGATTTTGGCGTGAGATTTTCAACATTTTTTGCCATTCCTTCAGGGCTTCCAATAATCACAAAATTCTCATGTTGTTCTTTTAATAACTCAATGTTTTGCCAGGTTCCACGTAATAGAAAAGCATCACCGGCTTTAACTAATATAACCTTATCAAGTAAAGGTTTGCTATTACGAGAAGCAGCTAATAATTGTATTCCATATCTTTTAAAATAGTTGCCCCGTCTTATTTTTCTACCTACTAAAAAGGATTTTGGAGTAACTAACACCTCTGTCATGCCTACTTCCTGATTGATTAGGTTGTGTTTGAGCTCATCTTTGATGGGTTCTAGTGGCAATAGACCCAACCTAAAAGTTATCATTAATTTGTTGATTGCTTGAGTTTCTCCTTTAACCGTAATGATATCATGATAACGCATGTCTATATTTGGTGTTGGAAATTCAATAAATGGATGTATCCCTTTTAATACATTTGGGTGACGTCTTTTTAGACGGATAACCGTAATGTTAAATTCTTTTTCAAATTGCCACTCTGCCATAGTAGTATTGATTAATGGAGATAAAGATCTAATTCTTAAGCGATAATAATCATCATCAATTTTATAAGCTTCAATCCATTTATGTAAGGTTGACTCTATATCTACAGGGCGATTATTAGTTTTATTATCGGGCAATAATTTATACCCTATAAATCTAAAATACAATAGAGCAATTATAAGTAATGGTAATCCAATTAAACTAAATTCAAAAAATGAAAATCCTTCAAAACCTGTCTCAACCAGAGCATTACTGACAATTATGTTTGGAGGTGTACCGGTTAAGGTTAGTAAACCACCGGTATTAGAACCAAAAGCTACGGGCATTAATATTTTTGAGGGCATTGTACCAATACTCCAGGCAGAGGAAATAGTAAGTGGCATTAAAGTTGCCACGGTACCGGTATTACTAACAAAACCTGATAATAAACCTGACCCCAGTGTTATAATTACTAACAATTTGGGAACGCTTTTACCTGCCCATTCTACAAATTTCTTTCCAGCTAAAGCCGTCCATCCGGTTTGAGAAAGTCCTTCCCCAATAATAAATAGGGCTGCTATCATTATAACTGTAGGATTGCTAAAACCACTTAAAGTTTCTTTACTATCAAGAATTCCTGTTATAAATAAACTTAGCATTGAAATTAAAGCCACAATATCAGGAGGTAATTTTCCCCAAATAAATAAGGCAATGGTAATAATTAAAATGGTAAGCATTAAATAAATCATATTATTTTCTTTAATTATTATAGATGACGATCTAAAAATAGATCTTTAAAATTACACTTATAATAACAAGAACAAAATTATTGTAACATATATTACACAAGTATGATTTTTATCAGTTATTCCCATTAATTACGAAAACGATTGATTTATCAACTACAATTTGAAGATGCTCTGGGAGATGAGTTTTTGGCCAAGGATGCATGGATCCGAAGGTATGATTTGCATTTTTAATAGAGACTAAATTACTCTTCTTATTCCAAGAATGTAAATTCTTGGCTTCTTTAAAGGAAATTGAAGTATCGTTATCACCATGTATTATTAAATGAGAAATTTCAATTTTTTTAACCGCTAATTCAATAGTTAAACGAATTTCATTGGCTTTAAAATCTTCGTAGAATTGATAGTAATGTGGCATTTTTTGTTTTGTCCTGCCATTTAAAATATACTTAACACCATCTTTTTTCCATTGTTCTAAATCACCTATAGTAGAAGATCTGTTACCGAAATTACTTACCGCTGCCCAGGAAATTACTTTAGTTATACGATTATCTTCTGTAGCTTTTATGCTTACAATACCACCACCTCTTGAGTGACCAATCAATGTAATATTAGTGATGTCTATCTCTTCATTAAATGACTTTTCAGTACAAATCCAGTCTATAACCGATTGTAAATCGTCTAATTCTTTGGTGTAATTGTTATGTCCGAACGCTTCTAAATCAGGAAAGTCAATAGGTTGTTTTACCGTACCACCATTATGAGAAAAATTGAACTTTATAAAGAATTGACCAGCATTTGCAAATGCTTCAGCTACTATATTCCAGCAACCCCAATCTTTATACCCTTTATACCCATGAGCGAAAATCACAATGGATTTTTGAGTGGTATTTTTAAGATAAAAAACATCGGTGAGTATTGGTTTATGATGTTGCCCTTGTACAATTATGTTCTTTATGATTTCCATGATGTAAATGGTGATTCTTTTTCGATTATTGGTTTATTAGCATCAAAAATTTCTAATACCAATTGTATTAATTCTTCAGTAAATTGATCAATATCATCTTTAGTGATATTGGCGTTGTTTACTTTTAGGAAGCCTGATTTTAGGTTTTTAAATGATATGATACCACTTTCTAAAGGATAAACATCCAAATCAATACTATTTGATTTGATATATAATAAAGCATAGAAAAGTACTTGAAAACTTTTACTATACCTTTTATAATCGGTTGTTATTAAAGACCAATCTTTAATATTTAACTCATTTTGAGTTGCTTTTCCGGTTTTGTAATCAATAATTCTGGTTGAACCATTGAGTTCATCAATTCTGTCAGCTTCACCTATTAAACGCACAGGAAAGTCCAAGCCATTGATGTTTAAAATAATCTCTAAAGGATGCTCTAAAGCGATAATTTTTAATTGATGACCTTGTTCAATCAAATCTAATTCTTGTGTTAAAAAATTAGATACAAATTGCTGGGCTACATTGTATACCAATAAATTTTTACCTGTTGTAATATTGCCATTATTAAATTCTATCTCAAACCATTTTTTAACTTCATTCGAAATATTATTTTTCATTTCTAGTATGGCATCTTTGGTAATAAATTTTCCAACATATGGTGTATAAAATGCTTCTAGTGTTTTGTGAATGATTGTACCTAACGTATTTGCGGCAATGGTTTCTTCAACTTCGTCAACTTCTTTTATACGTACTATTTTCTGCTTGTAAAACTCTAAAGGATTTAGTATATAATTGTTCAATGTAGAAGCCGAGAATCCTTTTGCTGCAAGAGCTTTTAATTCATGATCCACAATTTCTTTTTTTGGTATTTCTTTTAATTTGGTGTTGGTCTTTAAAACTTTAGGGCTAACCACATATTTTTCCACTTCAGCTTCCTTAAAAATTTCTAATTGCGTTAAGAATCGACTTTGCTCTCCTGAACCATAACTATCAGCTTCAGTATTGTATAGCAAATAAATGTTTTCTGCCCTTTGCAATAATCTAAAGAAATGATAAGAAAATATAGCATCTTTTTCTTGATAGGTAGGTAAACCAACTTCCCGTTTAATATCATAAGGAATAAAGGAATTGTCTGACTTACCCGCAGGTAATATACCTTCATTTACAGAAGTGATAATGAGATTTTTAAAATCTAGAACTCTGGTTTCTAGCATTCCCATAATCTGAAGTCCCGATAAAGGCTCTCCTTTAAAGGACAACTTTTCTGTTTTTATTATTTGTAAATAAAACTGGTAGAGTGTTTTAATTGTAATGATATAACCAAACTTATGATTTAGATGATCTAATTGTTGAAAAATTGTATAAAACCGAAACAAGTATTCTTTCTCAAGCTGATTAACGTCTGTATTATTTTTAATGATTTCGATAAAAGAAAGACAATTTTTTATAGCGATATTAACATCATCTTCCCAATTGTTAAATAGAAAATCTATTTGACTAAAGATACTATCATTGTTGGTCATTTTTCTAATGCTAGACTTTGTAAGATAGGTATAGTTATTGGCAGTTATTTGGTGGATTAATTTATTAAGTATGGAATGATCTTTAAAAATTGTTTTAACGGAAAAATGATTGAGCAAGGCGAGAACTTCTTTATAATAGAAGGCTTCTTTTTTATTGTGAATATGAAGTTTAAAAATGACCTCAAATAAATTGGCAAGTGGGATGTTTTGAAGTTCATATCCCATAGTAATATTTACATTTTCAATATGCTTAGGCAAAGAATTTAGTGAAGCGGTTAGTAGTTTTTCATCGGCTAGAACTAAGGCCGTATCTGTAAAATTTTGGGAGCCATGGTTAATTGTATTTAAAATCTCTCCGGCATATTTAATTTGTGAGATGTCTTTTGGAGTGCCAACTATTTTAATATTTTTTCTTGATGAAAAGTTATCTGATATCCATGTTAAGGGTTGAGTTTTAAAATGGTTCCAATTTTTTTTATATTTTTTAATAAATATTGAGGCATTATGTTGGTTGTCATAATAATATTTATCAATATCCCAATAGATAGTTGCTAAGTTATTGTCCAATAGGGTCTCAAATAAGACTTCTTCGGCTTTATTTAAGGCATTAAAACCAACTAAAACTATGTTAGTATTGGCGTTATTGATATAATGTTGAATATTATCTACAGCTTCTTTATATTGAAGACCTTGATACCCTACTTTTTTTTCTAGTAAATGAGTCTTTAGAGAATTATAATAAGTTTCAAATTTTTCAAAGAATTGAATCTGATTAAAAATAAGTTCAGTTTTTGGTTCATCTTTTAATAATTCTTCAATTCTTTTAACATCTGTTAAATAGGAAAATATATACTGTGGATCAATTAAATGCCTGTCAATTTCGTTAAAATCTTGTAGGAGTAATGGAGCCCATTTAGAAAAGTTATCTAAGCTTTCAATGTTGTTTTTGGGTGTTATTTTTTTATAGACAAAATAAAACTCAAATAAAAGGTTAGTGGTATCAATTGAATTTAAATTTGACAAGTCTTCAATAAACTCTTCAATACTTATAATATTAGGGATAATAGTGGTTTGATGCAGTTTAGATTTAATAACCTTCTTTAAAAATATTCCTGCTCTCTTACTTGGTAAGATAAATGTAGTATCAGAAATATTTTCTGATTTTTTGAGGACTTCATCAACAACATTATTTAAAAAGCTTTGCATTAAACGAATTTACAAATAATGTGCTTATAAATAAAAAAAGCCACGCTTTTAGCGTGGCTTTTACATCTATTTAGTTTTTAATAACTATTTAGCTAAATTGATCTCAACTCTTCTGTTTTGAGCTCTACCTTTGCTAGTTTTATTATTAGCAATTGGGTTGTCTTCACCAAAACCTTTAGAACTTAATCTTGCAGCAGAAATACCTTTTTCAACTAGGTAATCTAAAACAGCTTTAGATCTAGAGTCAGATAAAGTTTGGTTCAATTTTGCAGAACCTTGACTGTCTGTATGACCTTCTATACTGAAATCAGAATCTTTAAATTCTTTCATAATGTCAGCAATTAAATCTAAATTGTCTGTTACACCAAGTCTGAAAGAAGATTTACCACTATTGAAATAAATAGCTTTAGCAAATTTATCTAATTTAATTTTAGCTTCTTCAGTAATCACTTTTTCAGGACAACCTTGATTTGATGGAGGACCTACTTCATTAACACAATTGTCATCTTTATCAAAGACACCATCACCATCAGTATCTGGCCAAGGACAACCTTTGTTTTCAACAGGACCAGCTACTTCTTTACATTCGTCATCTTTGTCATATACACCATCACTATCAACATCAGGACAACCATTGTTTGCAGCAGTACCAGCGTCATTAGGACATTGGTCATCTTTATCGGCAACACCGTCACCATCAGCATCAGGACATCCGTTTAAAGCAGCTAAACCAGCAACTTCTGGACATGCATCATCAGCATCTTTTATACCATCACCATCAGTATCAGGACAGCCATTGAAAGCTTCTAAACCAAATACTTCAGGACATTCATCGTCTTTATCATAAACACCATCATCATCAGTATCTTTACCACCAAATTTGATAATTATACCAGCAGCATGTTGAAAATGAGGGATTATGTTGTCTTCATCAAATGAATGCATATAAACTGATTGAAGGTTTAAACCAATAAAATCATTAAACCAAAAGTTTACACCTGCACCACCATTAGCAGTACCTGCACTGTTATCATCTATGAAAGTATAACCACCACCAATAGATACATAAGGATCAAACCATTTTGCTCCACCCCAAAGGTTATTCATTGCATATCTAATATCTAGATCTGCACCAATATAAGACAAGTCGTTTGCAGAAGCGTCCCCAATTTTTTCAATTTTATTTATAGACCCTGCTAAACCTAGAGAAAAACCTTCTCCTAAATATTTACCCACTCTAATTCTAGAGATTGATGGAATAATATTGTAATGGTCGTCTGCATTAACAAACTCGTCGAACCAATTGCCCATGCCTGCTTGATTGGTTGGGTAGAAATCCACCGCATTAGCACCAAAATCAATAGACCATGGATTGTTTTCATCTTGAGCACTCATGCTGAATCCAGCAAAAAGCACTAAAACGAATAAAACTTTTCTAAGATGTTTCATTTTAATTAATTTAAATTATAGTTTCTGTTTTTTAATGTAATGACAAATATACAAAATCTTCGATAAATTTAACTTTTTATTTTATTTTTTAATAAAACAAAGCTCTATTATCTTCTATATTTGCAAATTTTTTCAAAGCAATAAATACTTTACTTCCTTTGGCTTTTTGTAAATTGCTAACTGTAGCTTTAGAGCTGGTATAATTATCTAATTCTAAAGGACTTTCCTTTTTGCTAATCTTAACTGAAAATACTCCATTGTTCGCATCAATTTTAGAATATAATTTATTTTCTTGTAAAGCAATCAAAATAGAAATTATGTCTTCTGCCCTTCCAACTCCGGGAAGTATTGGACTGCCTAAAGAAACTGCCTTTGATGATTGCACATTAACATTAAAATTTTTGGCAATATCTTGCAGGTTATCACCAGACATTTTTTCTTTAATTGACTTACTTTTCTTTTCATTAATTAGCATCATTCTTATGGTAGATTTTGCGGCTCCAATATTTAGCCCTTTATCATGTTTAGCAGTGAGTTTAACCACAGCATATCCTTTATCTATGTCAAATCTTTTAATATCGTTTACTTTAGAATCCTTATCAAAAGCCCAAGTTACAATTTGTCTTTGATTATTTAAAGTAGACACTCTTTCGTCCATTGCTTTTAAACCCACTACAGGTTGTACAACTAAATTTTGATCTTTAGCTAGTTGGTCAATGTCTTTACCATCAGAGATTTCAGCGGCAAAGGTTTCGGCTTTTTGAAAAATTTCATTTTCTGTTTCTTCTGAAGCTGTAATTTCTCTTGAGAATGTTGCTAACTTTACAGTTTTCTGAAGATTTTTCTGTTCTTGAATATCAATAATATGGAATCCGTATTGCGACTTAACTACACCCATATCACCTGTTTTATTCTCGAAAGAAAAATCTCTAAATTCAGGTACCATTCTTTCATAGGTAAACCAATCTAAATCACCGCCTTTGGCTCCACTACCTTTATCAGAAGAAATGGTCTTAGCCAGATCAGCAAATTTAGATTTATCATTTTTAACAACGGTTAAAAGACTATCTGCAACAACCTTTGCCTGATCTTCTGTTTGTGTTATAGAAGGATCATTTGTTGAACCTACAAAGGGGATTAAAATATGCCTAGCTTTAACAGAATCTGGCATTTGGCTAACCGCTATTAATTTGCTTACTTTAAAGTAATTATCTTCTTTATAAGGGCCATAAACTTCTCCAATATTTAATTTAAAAATGGTATCTGCAATAGATTGATTTAATTTACTCTTAATAAAATAATTATTGTTTAAAGGTGTATCAGAACTATGATCTCTAAAAAATTCTTCTGTATTTTCAGAATTAGCAAAACCTACAACTGTCATGTTGGCTTTAGCAGCTTTATTATATTCTTCAGAATCAGTTATTAGCTTTTGTAAGTTGTTTTTTATAACCAGCTCGTCTTCCGGAGTTGCTTTTATATCAAATTTCACAAAACTAATGTCTCTAGAAGCTTCTGCTTTATAATCATTAGGATGTTTTTTTACATAAGCTTTAATTTCATCATCAGTAACGGTAACGGTACTATCAGAAATATAGGTATAAGGAACATATACATACTCTAGATCGAGTTTAGTATTGTTATCAATATAATGACGCTCTCCTTCTTTTAACGTAGCACCTAAGCCTGAAGTAATTAAATTATTATAAGATCTAAGCTCTAAGTTGGATTTTATATTTCGCTCATATTCAAGCCAACTGAACCAAGCCTGTCTACTTTGTTCATCGTCATCTTTAGCATCTTTTAAAGTGGCAACGTATTCTTTAAATTTTTCTTCATCAAATAAACCTATTTCATTTTTAAATTGTGGACTATTTTGAACAAATGGTTGTTTTAAAATTTCATCCCATACATCTTTTTCACCTACGGTAATACCAGATTTTTCAAGTTGAAGTTTGTATATTTTCTCACGTACTAAATTATCCCAAGCAGCATTAACATATTGCATTTGATTACCTCTGTTACCAGATTGAGTTTTTTGTTGTTCAACCAATTGAGCAAAGTCTTCTCTGCTAATATTATCACCATTAATTTCTCCAATTGAATTTTTTGGACCTCCAAAACTACCTTTGGTAAAAACATCTCCAATTACAAAAGAAAATAATGCCAATGCAATAACGATGATTAAAAATAATGAACGTTCTCTAATTTTACCTAAAATTGCCATTTAATTATATATTTATATATGTTGTTAATCTCAATTAATTTACTAGACCCTTAGTTTTTAAAGAAAAATTTCTTTTAATTCAGTTTGCGAAAATACAATATCCGTTTAAATAAAAAAAGAAGATTGGAAAGTAAATTGGTTAGAAAAATGACGGTTTGACTATTTACGTTAAAGTTATAATATTTGAATTAAAAATATTGATGAGGAGGATAGTTTTTAATCTTCTTTAAAAAGAACCTTTAAATATACATTTTCTATTTTAGAAGATGATACTTCTAAAATTGTAAACTGAAAATTATCTATGTCTATAATTTCACCTCTTTGTGGTATTTTTTCGGCTATATCCACTATTAAACCTCCAATAGTTTCGTAAGCATCATTTTCCGGTAGGGTTAAATCATAGCTTTCATTGACATAATCAACTTCTAAGCGTGCAGACAACTCAAACTCACGATCATTGATCTTTTTATCTAATAATTCAATAGAATCGTGTTCATCTTCTATGTCACCAAATAACTCTTCAATAATATCTTCTATCGTTATTAAACCCGAAGTGCCACCATATTCATCAATAACTAATGATACACTTTTCTGCTTTTTTGTAAGTTCATCCAAAATATCATTGATCATCATAGTTTCCGGTACAGTTTCTATCGGTAATAAGATAGATCGAATATTTTTTGGGTTTTTAAAAAGTTCAAAAGCATGTATATATCCTATAACATCATCTAAAGAACCCTTATAAACCATAATTTTTGAAAGTCCAGATTCTATAAATAGATCTTTTAAATTAGTAACGGTATCAGTAACATCTATGGCTACAATATCTGTTCTAGGTATCATAGCTTCTCTTGCTCTTACATTGTGAAATTCTAGAGCATTTTGAAAGATTTGTATTTCAGAATCAATTTCTTCATCAGAAATTTCTAATTGCTCATTAATATAATCGCCTAATTCAGCTTTTGTAAATGCCAATTGGATATCATCTTCTTTGGTGTTAAAAAAAACGCGTAAAACAAAATTAGAAATATGCATAATAAATTCAGAAACTACATAAAAAAGGAGAAAGAAAATGTAGGTAGGTATTGCAAATATTTTAAGAGATTCATTGGCGAAAATTCTAAAAATGGCCTTTGGTATAAATTCTGCAGTCACCAATATTATAATAGTTGATATTAATGTTTGTACCAGTAAGATAAGAAAGTCGTTTATTAAAAATGGCTTTAAAAAAGGCATTAATAATTCACCCATAAAGTAACCATAAACAACTAATGCAATATTATTACCTACCAACATGGTAGTAATAAATTTTGAAGGTTTTTCGGTTAATTTTACCAATACTTTGGCTAAAAAAGATTCTTTTTTCTTTTCTAATTCAATATGCATTTTGTTGGCGGAAACAAACGCAATCTCCATACCCGAAAAGAAAGCTGAAAGTAGAATAGCAATAATGATGATGATTATTTGTAACTCCAAAGCAATAAATTATGTTGGCCTAATTGACTTAATGTTTTGTTTATCTATCATTGGTATTTTGATTATTTCTGGCTTCAATTTTTTTTCTAAAATGTTTTTTAAAAAAATACATAAATACAGCTAGCACAGAAAATCCGATAAGAAAATAAGCATTATTACGTTGTCCTTCTTGGTTAAACCTATAAATACCGTCAATTAAAAGTATAATACCTATTACCAAATATCCATATTCAAAAAAACGTCTTAAATTTTTCATTGTTTACTATTGTTTTCATTTCCTTCACTAATATAGACAATACCACTAAAATTTTTCATTGTTACCTTACTTAAATCTTCATTAGATTCAAACCCTACCCCTTTTAAAGTATCTGATTTTGTAATGAGTTTAAAAGGTTTTTCAGTATAAATATAGTGCGTATTCTGATCCCAAAACAATTGTTCAGTATATAATTTACTTTTTTCTTTATAATTGGTAACCACTACATTTCCTTTTACTTCAGAAATTTGGGTTTTGCTATAGGTTCGGGAGTAATTAGCGATTAGAGATACTGAATCGCCTAATTTGTCAAATGTGATTAATTCTATTCCTTCAGGAAATTCTTGATAAGGATGTTCAGTCCTATTGCCAAAATCTTTTAATAATGGGCTAATGAGCTTTGTTTTTACCCTTCCGGAATCTGTATGAATTAAATATACGTCTTTTGAGACACCTATAGGTAAGTTTTTTTCGGCTAAAAAATCTTGTATCTCCTTAATATCATTTTCACATGAAAAAAATAGTGTTGCTAAAAAAATAGCAACGAGAAATTTGTTATAGACATTAGAGATATTAAGCATCTTGCAAAATTACGGAATTAGAACGGTCTCACCAATCCAACATTTTATCTCAAAAGTTTTATTTGAAATCCGCCATAAATCACTGGGTGCATTTGCCATGTATGATTTAATATATTTATCTGCTATTATAGCTATACTAGGATCCACTTCTTTTGCTTTACGAGCCATATTAGCGGCAGCTACATATACCATTCTTTTACTAAACTCATCAGTACCACAGCTATTAGCACTGCTACCATATAATTTAGCAATTAATAGATAAGCTTCTCCATAACTTGGTTTTGCTTTTAGAGCTCTGTAAGCATAATTTCTAGCAGTAGGTTTGTTACTGTATTTTATACTATGAGCAATTCTAAGAAAATACTCCGCTTTTTTATAAAGATCTTTTTCAGATTCGATAAGTGAAATTAGTTCTTCCATAGTATTAGAATCCACTTGTTTTTCAAAGCTATCCCAAAATATAATTTTAGCATCAATTGATTTTTCTCTACTTACCCATACTTTCAACATTTTTTGATATATTTCACTTTCCTTACAATTTTTACTAGATAGCATTATTACACCTCTTCGGAGCCATTTGACATCATTTTTCCTATCTTCAAAGGCCTTTTTATATAAAGGGATTATCTTTTCGCAATCAAAAATTTTGATTTCATTAATTAGTTGATCTAAAAGTGTCTGTGCCTGCCCCAATCCCCTCAAATGAGTAATATTATTTTTACGAATTCTTTTTTCTTTTGCAGATAAAATTTCGCCTGAAGAATCTTTACAATTAATCTCATCTAATTGAATAGACAATTTATCAATTTTTGTTTTTATGGCTTTTATTAACTCGTCATAAGTGTCAATAATTTTTTGAGCATCTTTGTATTTGTTTCTTTTGACAATTAGCTGAAAATATTTGATTGTATTTTTGACTCCCTATTGAGAAGGGTCGATGTCAAAGGCCATTTGGTACTTTTCAAAAATGGCATCAAGAGGAGATCCTCTATTTTCAAGTGAAGAAGCCCAATCACTATAGACTCTACCCAAATTTTTAGGAAAAAACTTTATTCTTTGAAGAAAAACATTATCAATTAGATTACTAACAATAATTTTACGATCTTCATTTTCTTTTTCATATCTATCTTCAACAATTTTTAAACCATAATAGTAAATATAGAATGATGCTTCGGGGCAATGTTGAAAACTCCATAACCATGGTTTATAGGCTTTTTCATAATCTTTATCCTTTGCATAATTAATGAATTCATTAATGTAATTTTGACAAGATATAGTGTCTTTAGTTTGCGAAAAAGCACCTCCAAAATTTAATAAACAAATGAATGTTAATATTTGAAAGTGCCTAGTCAAAAATTTTAGACTTAAGATTCTAAATTTACGGTATTCTTACAGTTTCACCTATCCAACATCCAATTTTATACGGACTACCAGATTGTTTTCCTTCTTGAAAAATTAATTTTGTTGAAGGAGCATTGGCCATATATGATTTAATATATCTATTAGCTGTTGAGGCTTTACTCTGATCCACTTTCTTGGCTCTAGCTGCCATATTAGCTGCAGCTACATATACCATTCTTTTGCTGAATTCATCAGTACCACAGCTATTGGCACTACTAGCATATAAATTAGCAATTAATAGATATGCATCTCCATAACTTGACCTAGCTTTTAGAGCTCTTCTCGCATAATTTCTAGAAGATGATTTACTTCTATGTCTCATGGTATATGCAATTCTTAATAGATATTCAGCTTTTTTATAAGGGTCAGTTTCTAAATCAACGGCTTTGTTTCTATATGCTAATGCTTTACTGGAGTTTCCTCTATCATCTAAAATACCTGCATAGAAAATATATGCTTTTGGTGAAGGGTCTGCATTTACCCAAGCTTCAACCATTTTTGGATATAAAGCATCTTCAGTACACTCTTTTGAAAACAATCTCGAAACAGCTCTACGTAACCATTTGGTATCTGTTTTATTTGCTTCAAAACTTTTCTTATATAGTGGTATTAATCTGTCACAAGTAGCTACCTCACCAACAATCTGATCTAAAATAGCCTCTACCTGACCTAAGCCTCTTAAGTTAATACCATTATTTTTTCTTGTTCTAATTTCTTTTTTAGTAAGGGTTTTACCTAAAGAATCTTTAGCATTGATTTTATCTAACTCAACATTAAGCTTGTCCATTTTATTATTTACACCATCTAATACGTCA
The DNA here is from genome assembly GCA_002352665.1 of Flavobacteriaceae bacterium UBA2765. Taxonomy (GTDB): domain Bacteria; phylum Bacteroidota; class Bacteroidia; order Flavobacteriales; family Flavobacteriaceae; genus Aureibaculum. Next base: position 60,449 of record DEIV01000080.1, on the reverse strand, counting down.
TCATAAGTGTCAAATACTTTCTGAACATCAGAATCCTTATTTCTATTGGTCACTTCTTGAAAATATTTGGCTAAATTTTTAACGCTCATTCCTGTAGGATCTGCTTTAAAAGCCGCTTCTAATTTTTCAAAAACTTGATCTTTGGTAGCTCCTCGCTCTTCTAATGAGATAGCCCAGTCACTATAAACTTTACCCAATTTTTTAGGAAAATATTGGATACGTTGTGTATAGATTTCATCAATTAATTTACCGGCAGCAGCCTTATCACCTTTTTCATATTTATTTTCGGCAATTTTTAAACCATCAGTATAAATATGTAATGAAGCCTTAGGGCAATTATCAAAACACCATTTCCAATTATCATAAGCACCGTCAAAATTCTTCGCTTTTACACTTTCGTGAAAAAGGGATAAATTTTGTGTACATTTTTCTGGTTCAGCCCCATATTTATTGTCCTGTGCATAAACATTACCTAATCCGATAAGGAGAATTAATGTTATAGCTAATTTTGTAAAACTTTTCATCATCTTTTTGGTTATTAATTAATCTATAATTTTTATGGTTTTAATTATTGAATTTTTCTTTTGCTAAACCACTTATCATTTAGGGTTAAACCGAGGCGAAAGTTAAAATAATTTTCTTTAATAAGCGAATTATTTATCTCTCCTCTTTTACCTAGTTCAAAACCTAGGTTTAAATTCGACAATTGTCTGCCAATCGGTAAACCTACTCCAAAAGATATGCCAAAATCGTTTATGGAAGTATTATCAACCACTAAACCTGTTTGTTTATAGTTAAAACCGGCTCTATAAGTAACACGATCAAAGTAACTGGAAATAGAATTAATTTTTGGTGTATAAAACCCACCTACAGAAATTCTGTTAGACGTTTCATAAGCTACTTTTGTATTGTTATTCAATACACCGTCAGTAAATTCTAAGGCATCTTGAAAACTATATTCAACGCCTGCATACCATTTATTTTCTTCTCCTACACCTAAACTTAAGACTGTGTTTAATGGTTTTTTTACAATACTCTTAAAAGAGTTATTAACTAAGGTGTCTCTAGGAAAAATCACATCTTCACTAGTATTTATCAATGTAAACAACAACTCTTGTCCGTCATTAGATAAATTATTTTCAAAACTTATGACACCACCACCTTTTAAGGTTAATTTTTCTGTAATTTTAGTCTTGTATTGGATGCCAACTTTGGCAGTATAACCCTTAATATCTGAATCAGTTCTATGCATGGTAGCCAAATTTACTCCATCTCTCCTGTTTAAAAGGGTATTTTCAATATTACCAAAAATATAAGCGGCTTCTATACCTATGGTTATATTTTTAGGGAGTTTATATCCTAAACCTAGAAAAACTCTATTGGTACCACCATCTCCTTTAAAACTATTAATTTCTGTTAATTCATCACTATTATTTCTAAATTCTTCCGTTAGAGAATAGCCAACAGAGGTGTTAGGTTGAAGCCCAAAAGAAAACCCCGCCTTGGTGCCAATTGGAATTCCCATAGCAAAATAAGATAATGCTGCGTTAGAGGCATTACCAGTATTGGTGCCGTCATCTATCCTTAAGGCTTTATTTTTAGCAGCAATAGTATAGGTTGTAAATTGTAAATGAGCTAAAGCTGCCGGATTGGTAAAAGTAATTTGATATGGGCTGTTAAATGCAGCTCCTATTTGCCCCATGCTTATTTCTTCAATTGTTTTTAATGATGATTCTTCACCTATACCAAAAAATGAATATGGTGAAGTATTATTTTTTTGGGCAAAGCTTTGTATAGATAAAAGGAAGAGTGATAATCCTATAAGTTTCTTAATCATTCGTTTAGATTGTGTATCAAAATACTGTTAAGTCCTTCCAATAAAAAATTTGGATTGGCAAATATGCTACTTTTTAATTTTTTAGCCAAGAAAATTGTGTCTCCACCTGTTAAAACTACTGTTAAATTTGAATATTCGCTTTGATATTGACTAATTACCCCTTCAATTTCTTGAATAATTCCATTTAAAACACCAGAATGGATAGCACTTTGGGTGTCATTTCCTATTAATTTAAAACTTCCCGGTTCTAACACAGGTAAATTAGCCGTAAATTGATGCAAAGCCTTATATCTCATTGAAATTCCGGGTGAGATAGCACCACCTACATATTTTTTAGATGCATTAATAAAATCATAGGTAATACATGTGCCTGCATCGATTACTAATGTATTTTGATTAGGATATTGACTTATTGCAGCACTAGCCAAAGCAATTCTATCAACACCAAGTGTAGTTGGAGTTTTATAATGGTTTTGAAACGGAACATTCGTTTTTTGATTAAGTTCAATGCTTTTTTCAATTAAATCAATACTTTTTAATGTATCTCTATGAATTTTTGTTACTGAGGAGACGATACAGTTTTTTAAAGGATACTTTTTTTGAAGTTTTAGGATGCTTCTATCTATCAAATCAGAATTTATTGTAATTTTTTTGAGCATCACTTTTTTTTCAAAAACGGCAATTTTTGTATTGGTATTACCAATGTCTAGTATTAAATTCATTTGTTTTTTTAATAGGGAGTAAAAATACAATACATTTTTATGAATTTGTTTTGAATAGTATAAAATTTAAATTTATATTTGCAACCGCTTAAAAGCAATGGTACCTTAGCTCAGTTGGTAGAGCAATGGACTGAAAATCCATGTGTCCCTGGTTCGATTCCTGGAGGTACCACAAAAAACCCGAACAATTTGTTCGGGTTTTTTGATTTTGAATAGTTGCATTATTTATAGATATTTTACAGTAATTTTTCAGACAAGTGCTATATAGGAGATACAAATAATTTGGATGACAGACCCATGAAGTAATTATTAATACACATCTTTGTTGGCTGTTGATTTTAATTCAACAATTCGTCTAATTTCTTATTCAGTTCTTTTCCTCTTAAACTTCGACCGATTATTATTCCGTTTTTATCGATTAAAAAATTATCTGGAATACCTTTAATTCCATAAATCAACGAAGCAGAATTATCATGTCCTTTTAAATCACTTACTTGTAACCAAGGCAGTTTATCTTTTTCAATCGCTTTTAACCAATTCGATTTTTTAATATCTTGTGAGACAGCAAATATGTCAAAACCTTTTGGATTGTACTTTTCATAAGTTTTTACCAGCTTTGGATTTTCTTGCCTACAAGGTCCGCAATTAGATGCCCAAAACTCTAACAGAACAATTTTATCTTTAAAATCAGATAGTTTTCTTATTTTTCCATTAGTATCTTCCATTTCAAAATCAACATATTTTTCTCCAACTTTAGGGTCTTTATTCAGTTCAATGTATTTTGCAATTTTCTTTCCGTATTCTGAGTTTTTATTTTCTTCTGAAAATTTATTAAAAAGTTTAGATGTTTTTTCTTTTCCCCAAGTTGTTGAAAAGACAGAAAGGGTATATGCACTTACAATACTATTGGGATTATTTTTTACAAATTCTATACTCTTATCCATCTGTTCTTTCCTTGATAGAGTATCAATTTCTTTATGAAAGTTTTGACTTAAGTTTTCTGTTTTAGAACCCGTAACGTTTGCATTTCTAAAATCTGTTTGAGTTCCGTCAAATTTCATTGGATTGTTTTCTAACCAAAAAAATCTATAATGTGAATAGGTCTTTGTTCTTAATGTAACTTGTAAAGGTGTTTTTAATAATTTAGTTTGAAAATTAAAAGAATTGTTATTAACTATTGCCGAGTCAATTAGATTGTTTTCTGAAGAATTGTCATCTAAATATAGAACTGTTCCATTTTCAATTCCGTTTGTTGTTCCATTTAATGAAAATTCCGCTTTTGGTTGTTCATTACAGGAAATAAATAATACGATTAGTCCATAAATTATTCTTTTCATAATATCTGTTTTACGTGAATTAGTATTTAAACTGGTTTATTTCGCTATTTTTATTTTATGTGCATGTCTTGAGGAATAATATATAATACAAGAAATGGTTAAAATAAACAGCCCAAATAATAACTGATATCCATATAAAACTGCACCCATGATTCCAAAAGTTGATACTTCAACTGAATCCAACAAAATAGTCGTACTTAAATAGATCAATATTTTGCTAACTATTATTGTACTTACTAAAACAGGTATGTTTGTCAATTTTTGCATATTAAAATTTCCATGCTTATACTTTTTATAGAAAAATACCAATAAGATAAAAGTCAGTAAAATGAGCAATTCTATTGAAACCAAATGTAGATAGCCTTCATGAATACCAATCTTTTTAGCAATTAGTATTGATAAATTTGGCAATAATTCTGCTATTGATATATATGTTAAAAAGAATAATATACCTTTTAAATATGGAGTAATTGTATTTCTGAAATACACTTCATTATTGACTTTACTATATTCGGTTGTTAATTTTTCTATATTACCAATTCTATTTTTTGCTATTAATAAAGATTCTGCATTACTCAATCCTAATTTTAGTAGTTCGTGAATTTCATCTTGTAAATGACTTTCCAATTCGTCAATATTATCACGAGTCATATTTGAGTTTTGTGATAATTCAGTTTTCCAGACATCTATACTATGTTTTAAATTAAACTTGTTTCTATTTTCCATAATTTTGATATAATTTGATTGATAACTGTCCAATTTTCTTTTTCTGTAAAGAGTTCTTTTTTTCCTTTATCACTAATTTTATAGTATTTTCTTTTTCTTCCAGAATCGGATATTTTCCAATAAGATGCGATGAGTTCTTTTTTTTCTAATTTGTGTAAAACTGGATATAAAGTTCCGTCTCCATATTCTATTTTTCCATTAGATATTTTTTTTACGTTTTGGATTATTTCATATCCATAAGATTCGTTTTTCGAAAGTATTGAAAGTATAATTGGTATTGTTGAAGCCCCAATCAATTCTTTTGATAGTTTTTCCATATTTATTGTTCTTTGAGATCACAAAAATACATAGAAGTTCTAAGTATAGAAAATAAAAACGTATTTTTCTCTCTTTTTTAGTTTTAATGTATTGTTACAAGATAAAATTAATTCACTTTTTCTATAATTTCACGGTTAAGATTGGGTAAAATATTTACTATTCATTGGCTTTTTTAACTATTGCTTTTAGTCTTTCTTTACGAAGTGTTTTCTCCTGCTTTAGTTTCTTTTTTTACGATTTAAAAGTTTGGTATGTTTCGCTTTGTTCTTTGTGTTTTTTTCACATCCTGTTTTTGCCATGGGTTAAAAATATCAAAATAAATACCTTAATTTTGTAATAAGATGCCATTATGATAGAAATCAAAAAACATTATCACTTTATACTCCACAAACCTTATGGTTATTTGAGCCAATTGGTAAATAATCAAACCCGTAGAAAAAATAAAAAACTATTGGGAGAACTCTATGAATTCCCTGACGGGACTATGGCCATTGGTCGTTTAGACGAATCTTCAGAAGGATTGCTATTATTGACAACTGATGGAAAAGTTAGTGAGCATATTAGAAGTCAAAAAGTTGAAAAGGAATATTATGCACAAGTTGATGGTATTATTGATGATGATGCCATCCAACAATTACAGTATGGTGTAGAAATTGGTTTTGAAGGTATAAAATATATTACAAAACCATGTAGAGCCTATCATGTTGAATCTGTAGATCATTTACCTCTTGCAATTAGAAAAGTTAGAGATGAACGTCACGGCTCCAAGAGCTGGGTAAGGATAATAGTAACAGAAGGTAAATTTAGACAAATACGCAAAATGACGGCTGCCGTTGGTTTTCCTACATTACGTTTGGTGCGGGTTCGCATAGGAGATATAGCTTTGCAACTAAAACTTGGAGAAGTGGTAGAGGTGGAGGGATTTTAGCGTAGATTTTGATTAAAAAAACTAACAAAATTAACTTTTTATGTGCAACCAAAATAAGGAGAAAAACCTTTTTTTGAATTTATACTTTGCTCTCTATTATATAGTACGCCTAGAATTAATCTTTACATATTGCATAGATTAATTCATCAACATATTTACCATTTTTGAAAATACTTTTTATAAACTGACCTTCTAATTTAAATCCGGCTTTTTCCAATACTTTATAAGAACCAATATTAGTACTAAATGGTCTGGCAAATATCCTGTTTATAGCAAATGTTTTAAATCCGTATGCTACCATTTCCCGTACAGCGGCTGTTATAATGCCTTTGTTCCAATAGTCTTCTGCCAGCCAATAACCAAGCTCCATATTTTTAGAATGGACATCGGTTTGTGAGTGCAAACCAATACTACCTGAAGCTTTTTTATTTATTTCTACGGCAAAAACCTGAGTAGGATTTTGTTTTAAAACCATCTGAATAAAATTATTACCATCTTTTTCTTGATAAGGATGGGGGAATAGGTCAGTTAAATTGGCAGCAATTTTACTGTTATTGGCATAGTTTACCAAATCTTTTAAATCGGCTACCTGCCAGGGTCTTAATTTGAATTTCATATAATAAGCATTTATACACAACATACAACATAACAAAGCAACTCAAAAGAGGAAAAAACTCCTTTTTAAATCTTTATTTTTCAACACTAATAGAAAGCGTTGCATTACCATCGCCTGATATTAGTGTTATGACCGAGTTATCTTTTTGCCCGTTTAGCATGCCACCTTCACCATAAGTAGTCATATTTATAATTTTAAAACCTTTGTTTTTTAGTGTTTTTTGATAATCGATAAGGGCAGTTTTGGATACCTGCTCAAAAACAATCATCCAACCATGGCCTTCTTCCATTTCTTGTGTATTTATGCTTAGTATTTTTCCATGGCTAAACTCAGGGATATCTTCCGGAATATTGTTGGGCCAACTGTTAGCAGTGGCATCTGTAGTAAAGGTGCCTTCCTCGGTTTTTATAGTAACCTTATCATTGTCAATATCAACATCAGCATCTTTTCCTATAGATTTTTCAATCAATTTTTCTGAAGCCTTTTCAGATACTTTTTCACAGGAATTAAAAAAAATAATGTGCAGCGAAGAGAATAATATTATTGTTACAAGTTTGAAACAGATTGGTATATTATTTTTCATGAGTATTGAATTTTAGTGGGCTAAATAATTAAGAATATATTAACTTTATGAGCATCAAAATTAAGATACTTGTAAAGATAGTGCAATGATTTATATCATTGACAAAGGCTCTTGAATGATATACCTTATAAGGTGTCGTATGAGGGAAGTGTTATTGAAAAATTGATTGTTAAAAGCCTGTCTGCTATTTCTTGGGCATTTCACTGGCAGACAGGTTGAGTTCAGTTTTATAGGGTAGTTTTTAACTAGGCCCAAACATCTTCTAATGAATACGGCCCACCTTCTAACACCCAAAATTTACCATTTATATAGCGATAATCCCTTTCTAGTTTGCCAATAGCTTTCATGTCATGATCTGAAAGAATTAATTGTGAAGCCTGCAAGTTTTGTAATATCCTGCCCGGATTAACCGATTTAGGGATAACAGAAATTCCCCTGTGTAAAGCCCAACTTATCAATACTTGAGCTGGAGACACCTTGTTTTTATTAGCAATTTGCAAGATAACAGGATCAGTTAATAGCTGAGGTTCATCGGCTGTCTTCAGAGCATCTGGTCTATCACCGGAGCCTAAAGGTGAATAAGCAGTTAAGAAAATATTATTTGATGTACAAAAAGAGCGTAAATTATTTTGTTGTAAATAAGGATGAGACTCCACTTGATTCATTTCAGGAGGTAATTTACAATTAGAAAGTAAATTTTGTAATGTTTTTATTCCAAAGTTTGAAACACCAATATGTTTGGCGAGATTAGAATCAATAGCTTTCTCCATACCTTGCCAAGTTTCTGCAAGAGGAACATCAGCCAAAGAAACCATTTCTTCCCCTGTTTGTGCAAAGAGGACACCTTTTTTTAAGGCTACGGGCCAATGTATCAAATAGAGATCAACATAATCTAGTTGTAGGTCTTTTAAAGTTTTACTTAAAGCTGGAATAACATCGGCCTTAGCATGAGCATCATTCCATAATTTTGATGTTACCCAAAGTTCTTTTCTGGTGACAATACCTTTAGCTATACTTTCCGCTATGGCTTCACCAACTTCTTTTTCATTTCCGTAAATAGGAGCACAGTCTATATGTCTATATCCTTCTTTTATTGCGGTCTTTACTGCTGTGAATACTTCGCCTGGTTCAGATTTCCAAGTACCTAGTCCTAGTGCAGGCATTTGGTCATTGTTTTTAAATGTAAGATTTCTCATCATTTATTATTTAATGATTGGCTAAAAAATGTTTTTTACAAAAGAGACAATAGTAAAGGTAATGATAATCTTATTGATTATGTCAAATTTTATATGTGAATTAGGATATTTTTTTTGGGCAATAAAAAATTTATAAAATATTTGAATGTCTATTCATTTGATTTTATTCTTGATTATTATTTAGCAGGTCGAAAAAGTATGATTAGGATATTGGTTAAATAGAATAACAGTCAATTTTTCCAATACTTATATGTTGTTCGCAAGAATAATTTTTAGAATTGGATCCATGAAATTATGTTCGACTTTTAAACCTCTTGGGCAGAATAGACGAACAAAAGCTCAGAAAACCAGGAGAACAAAGTTCGACGCTGAGTTTTGGAGTCGGTTTTTCGTAGAAAAAATTCCTCTCAAGAGGCATCCTTTTTTCTATCTTTTTTGGATGAGCAAAAAAGATAAGGAGAAAATTTATGATCTGATTTCTTTTATCTTTTCATTTTTGTCTTGATACAAAAACGAAACAAAAAAATCAAGACTGACTAAAAAACAATAAGAAAATCTACGGAATCACCAGCCCTGTTTAAAAAGAACTCGATTTGCTTAAGGCAAATCTCAAAACAGCTTTTAACTTAACTCCAAGCTGCTTCCTAGATTTTTAATTATTTTTAGTAGGTCAAAATACTACTGTTAAAATATTAGCTTGATAATTTACAAGGATATTATATCATTTTTAAGGTGTTAATTTCCTGTTGGGTAAGATGTCTCCAATTTCCTCTTGGTAAATTTTTCTTTGTTAAACCAGCAATAATAACCCGATCTAGTTTCACTACTTTATAACCAAAATGTTCAAATATTTTTCTAACAATTCTGTTTCTACCGGAGTGAATTTCAATACCAATTTCGGTTTTTGATTGATTTTCTATATAAGAAATGGCATCTACAAAAACCATTTTACCATCTAAGACAAAATTTTCAGAAATTTTCTGAAGATCTTTCATGGTCAATTTTTTATCTAATGACGCATGGTATAATTTTCTAACATTATGCTTAGGGTGTGTCAGTTTTTTAGCCATTTCTCCATCATTGGTAAACAATAACAAGCCTGTAGTATTACGATCTAACCTACCCACAGGGTAAATACGTTCTTTAGTGGCTTTTTCAATTAATTCCATTACTGTATTTCTACCACGCTCATCATCCATAGTAGTAATATAATTTTTGGGTTTGTTTAATAAAACAAAGCGTTTAGCTTCTGGGTTTATTAAAGAGCCATCAAATCTAACTTCATCAGTTAGTTTTACTTTATATCCCATTTCAACAATAACTTTACCGTTTACCGTTGCACTTCCTGATTTGATATAAGTGTCAGCTTCTCTTCGTGAGCAAATACCCGAATTGGCAATGTATTTATTTAATCTGATTTCAGTAGGTTCTTCTAATCTTTTTTGAGGAGTATCTTTACGGATATCCTTTCTGTAAGGATTAGGTTTGCTTTTAGAAGTAAATCTTTTTTTAGAGTCGAAAGGTCTTTTTGTGTCTTTTGATTTTCTGGTATTATTAGTATTTGAAGAAGACGATTTGGCATGTCGTCCTCTCGACGAGTTTTGTTTTGCCATATTTTTAAATTTTGGCAAATGTAATTCTTTAAACCGTATAAATACTATAAAGCGTAATAATTTTGATTGACCATTTATCCAATAGTATATCAAATTTCTTATCAAATTTTAATTTATAATAATCTCTTAATTATTACTGAAGTATCAATAAAGGCCAAACTAAAAACACCTGCAATAATTAATAATTTGAGCATGGTGTGCAGTAACATATAGTGCTTTTTCGAATTAGATTTCCAGAGGGAAACCATAAAAAATAGCAAAACCGCAAGGGCAAAATAGAAATAGTAGCTCATTAGACCTATTTCAGGATATTTTAATAGAAAATATATGGGGGGTAGGGTAAGAAAAACAATAAGGCTAATGAGCATTTTAGAAAATCGTTCACCATATTTTATAGGTAAGGTCATATAATCAACAACAATGTCTCCTTGTATTGTTTCTAAATCTTTAACGAGCTCTCTAATAAGTAACACAAAAAATAAGAATGAGGCATGTGTAAAAATGATAGTAGAGAAGTTTTTATAGTATACAAATACTACAAAAAATGGCAACAATGCCAGTACGGCTGCTGCTATTAATTTTATTAAAGGGTATTGTTTTAACTTATGCGAATAAAACCATATTAGAAAAATATAAACTGCAAAGAAAACTGCGGCTCTCCATGATACTAAGAACCCGAACATAAAACCTAAAAAATTCAATAGAAAATAGATATGCAATTTGGTTTTTTGAGATACTATGCTATCTATTTTAGTTTTTTCCGGTTTGTTGATTAAATCTCTATCAACATCGTAAAAATTATTGATAATATAACCTGAGGCGATTACGCAAGTTGTAGCCAAGACTATAAAATATAAATCTAGATTTAGCAATACTTGCTTTAAAGATTTTTCAGGCGAAAATATAAATAGTGATGCTAAATATTGAGCGATTACAATAATTACAATATTATATCCTCTAACTACAGAGAGTAGGCTTAAAAACTTATAATAAAAAGGATATTTATTTGGTTGTTTTGGGGTGTTATTTTCAGCAGCTTTTAGTAAATCCATCACTATGGAATTAAAATCTGTAAACTAATTCTAACTTGTAATTTTTTAGAATTTCTTGGGCTTTATCATAATCCTTAGTAAAACCTAAAATATAACCACCACCACCTGAACCACATAATTTTAAGTAGTAGGCATTGGTATCAATACCTTGTTGCCATAATGTATGAAAAGCTTTTGGTATCATGGGTTTAAAATTTGCCAATACTACTTTAGAAAGTTGTTTTACATTGCCAAATAATGATTTGGCATTACCATGTAAAAAATCGTCAATACAAGCATCTGTATATTTGGCAAAATCTTCATTGATCATTTTTCTAAACCCTTCATTTTTCATTTTATTCATAAAAATACTAACCATTGGTTCTGTTTCTCCTATTTGTTCAGAATCCAATAGAAAAACAGCTCCTTTTCCTTCTTTTTGAGAGGGTATACCAGTAGCTTCTAAATGATCTTTTGAGTTGATTAAAATAGGCAAGCTTAAATAACTGTTTAGAGGGTCTAAACCAGAACTTTTGCCATGAAAGAAAGATTCCATTTCTGAAAAAATATCTTTTAATTTTAATAATTTGTCTCTAGTTAAATTTTCTAAAACTGTAATTTTGTCATCAGCATATTTATCATAAATAGCAGCAACCAATGCACCAGAACTTCCTACACCATAACCTTGAGGAATACTTGAGTCAAAATACATGCCTCGGTCTATATCAGTTTTCAATTCATTTAATCTGAAATGAGCAATATCGCTATCCACTACGGCAGCTAAATATTGATGAAATTTTAATAAATTTTGATTAGATTTTTTTGCAGTTTCAGACAAATCATCCGCCACTTTTAATGCACCTTTATAAGAGTTATAAGGTATGGCCAATCCTTTAGAATCCTTTATGATTCCGTATTCGCCAAAGAGTAAAATTTTGGCATAAAATAAGGGTCCTTTCATTAAAGCGTATTTAAAATAAAAACAATTTTAGGCAAATATACTATTTTCTTATATATGTTATATAAAATCAGAATACTAAAACGCTAAAAATAGTTGAATATTTTTTTATTATTCTTGCAAAGTATCATCATAATAATACAATTGCCATGTGCCGATTTTTTTATCATCTGCATATTCACCTTCGGCTTTTAGCTTTCCGTTATTATAGTATTCTTTCCAAAGACCTGTACGCTTACCGTCAGCATATTTACCAGATTCAGAGAGTTGAGCATTCTCATGATATATTACCCAATCTCCTGATATTTTATTTTCTATATAAGAATATTCACTTTTTAATGTTCCGCTTTTATGATAATTTTTTCTAAGGCCATGCGGCAAGTTGTTTTTATAATTTACCGTTTGCATAACTTTTCCATTATCATAATACCAGGTAACATTTCCATCAAAAAGTTCTTCATGTTCCTTTAAAGAAAGAGCTTCCATTTGTTTGGTGCCATCAATATAATAATCTACCCACCAATAACCATTGTCTTTTTTATCTGGTGCAGGTCTAAAGTAAGAAGCTTGACTTTTAGTAGTTTTGCTCCAATTGGCATCATACCATAAGGTGTCTTTTTGAGCAAATAAAGTAGTTGAAAAAATAAAAATAAATAGGCAAAAAAATGTAGTTAGATTTTTCATGACTGAAGTTATTTTAAATTAATAAAATGCAAATATTTTAACTTATCTTTAAAATAGGTCTAATTATATCTAGTTTTGCTAATCAATCTTTTATTTATTATAAAATTGTTATCGTCCAAAAAAATTAAAGAAATCATCAAATTATACAATAATATAAACGGATAGGGACTCAAAAAAATCTAACTTATTTGCTTGGCTCCAGAACCGACCCTGTCACAAATATAATGATTATTTTGACAATATTGGAGTAATTCATTGGTAATAAATCTATTAACTATGTCTTTTTCCTTTTCTGGAAAAAGAATATGTACATTCGCTCCGGCATCTAGTGTAAAACAAATATTTGTTGAGGTTTTAGCTCTATACGCCCAAATTTTATTTATTATTTCCAGCGTATTTGGTTTCATGAGAATAAAATAGGGTTGGCTGCTCATCATCATAGCATGTAGTGACAATGCCTCACTTTCAACAATATTGATAAAATCTTTTAAATTTCCACTTTGTAAAACTTCTGATAGTCTGGTAATATTTTTATTGGCCTGTTCAAATCGATGTTGGGCGAAAGGATGATGATGCATTAAGTTATGACCTACCGTACTTGATACTTGTTTTTCTCCTTTGTCAACCAATAAAATAGTGTCATGGTAATTTTTAAAATTCGAATGTATTTTATTTGGAAAATTTATCCCATATAGGTCACTACTTTCATGAAAATCTCCATGCTTTCCCCAAAGCACTAATTCGCCTGCTATACTTCTGGCGGCACTTCCGGAGCCTAATCTTGCTAAAAATGATGCTTTATTGTTAAAGTATGTTTTGTTTAGGTCTGGATTTATTTCTCTTTCTAAACTCATTATGCAAAGAGCAAGAGCAGACATACCACTAGCTGATGATGCAATACCACTACTATGCGGAAAAGAATTACGCGAGTGTATCACAAAATTATAATCGGCTATAAAAGGAACATATTGTCGAATTAAGGAAAGAAATTTTTCGATCTTTGGTTTAAAATCATCTTTTTTTTCACCTTCAAAATAGAGGTCAAAAAGAATTGCATCCAGTTTTTTATGATGAGATTTCGATTCGAATCCCCCTACCGGAGAGGCAGGTTCGGAATGAAGAGTTTTCCTTTTGGAAAATTCTAAAGTAGTCAAGGTAAAACAGGCATCTAGTGTAAAACTTAAAGAGGTGTTTTCAGGAATTTGAGGTTCTCGTTTACCCCAGTATTTAACCAAGGCAATATTACTTGGTGTTTTCCAAGTAAAACTTCCTTTTTCAGGAGTTGAAATGCCAGTATTTTTAAAAACAAAATCTTGTTCTGTTAGCACTTTATTCATACCTCAAATATATTATTTTTAAGCGGAGTTTAATTACTAATTATATTGTTTATAATTTATTTTTTTGTGATGCTACTCAATTTTAATAAGAGTTTGGATGACTAAAATGATTTTCTTTATAAATTTGAGATAATTAACGCTGTTGAATTAATCAAGCCCGATGCTTAGGAGAAATACGCTAATAAACATATGGAATCAATCGGAATGTTTTTTCTTTATAATCTATATACTCATTTTGGAAACGTTTAGTTAAAAACTGTTCTTCCATATATATTTTTAATACTAAAACAACAGTTAGTGTTAAAAACATAGTAACTTTTATAAGATCATAATTATTGAAAACGGAAACGCCAAAAAATAATAACAAACCGGAATACATGGGATTTCTTATAATTTTATAAGGACCTTGCGAAACAAAAATTGCAGTCTTCTTAACTTCGGGTTGTATATTAAAATTGCCCATTTTCATAGCAATAATTCCCCATAAACCTATAGTTAATCCTATAATTTGGAAAACGAATAAGCCTCCTTTGGCAAAAAGGCCACCATATAAAGCAAAAAAAGCGAAGCAAGAAAATTGAAGGACGACTAGGATTAAAGATTTTTTTGACATTGATAATGGTTAAATGTGCAAATATAAATTAATTACTTTTGTTTTATAATTGGTTAGCCGTGAACAGAAAAATTAAATTGATTTGGGATTTTAGAGGTAATGACTCTATGCAAATAGCAGAGCACCATTGTGTACATTTAAAGGAGTTTACAATTATTGATAAACTAGATTTTTATGAAATTAATACACAAGTGATATCGGAATATTATAGCGTTGCATATATTGTTGTAAATGAAAAAGATATGATTGTATATAGAGATGCATTAAAACCCCATAGAGCGGAGGTGGCTAAATAAATGGTGAATATTGCATACTTTAGTTAAGTAATTATAGTTCTAAAAGTTAAATTAATTCTTGGATTAAGTATCTTTTTAGTTGGAGGCAATCTATGAAGCCAATTTTTTTGTGTGGTACCTTTCATTACTAATAAACTACCATTTTCCAATTGAAGCCAAAGGGTTTTTTTAGTCTCTTTATGTTTAAAACCAAATTTACGTTCTGCACCAAAACTTAAGGAGGCTATAGCACCATTTTTTTTCAAATCTTTTTCACCATCACTATGCCATGCCATACCTTCTTCTCCGGTATGGTATAAATTCAATAGGCAGGAATTAAATGTTTCACCAGTTCTTTGCTCAACCAATAGTTTTAGCTCTTTGAGTTCATCAGTCCAGAGTAGTGCCAATTTTGTGTTATTAGAATAGGTATATTCAAATTCTTTTTCTCCATACCAAGCTACTTTACGTTTGGTTTCAATACGTTTGCCAAAAATGATGGCAACATCGTTTTTCCATGAAATATTTGTGAGTAAATTAGCATAATGTTCATCTGCTTCATTTTTTGGCATCAGTTTTCCATAATAATTTACAGTACCATCAATGGGTAATATATTATTGGTTTCGTCTATGAAATTATCGAATAAATACATATTATCAGTTTGAAGTGTATTCTAAATTACAAATGTAAATTTTATTTTGTCATTAAATTATTTATCGTATATTTGCGATTAACTATGAGTAAAACATTACAGCATATTGACTATACAGAGGAAACAGAATTATTAGCCAGGTTTTCTAAGGCATTAGGCCATCCAACACGGTTGATAATTTTAAAATATTTAAGCAATCAAAGTTGTTGTTATACAGGAGATTTAGTAGGGGTATTACCCTTGGCACAATCGACCATATCACAGCATTTAAAAGAATTAAAAGAAGCAGGCTTGATAGATGGTGAAGTAAATCCGCCCAAAGTTAGATATTGTATCAATCAAGCAAATTGGGAAAAAGCAAGAGCTTTATTTTCAACATTGTTTAAAGAAGATTTTAAAAATTTCTCTTGTTGTTAGTTTGTATTGTGAGAAGCTAAAAATAAAATAGAAAAAATGAAAACAATAAAAGTTTTAGGAACAGGTTGCACTAATTGTGTAACTACTGAAGAGCTAATTAAAAAAGTTGCTAAAGATCTAAGTATAGCTATAGAAGTTATTAAAATTACAGATATTCAAGATATTATGAATTATGATGTAATGAGTACTCCGGCAGTTGTCATAAATGAAAAAGTTATTATAAAAGGAAGAATACCTACTATAAATGAAGTGAAAGAATTTTTGAACAAAGAAGATGAAAATTGTTGCAATGATAGTGATAGTTCTTGTTGTAAGACAATTGACGAAACTACAGATTCTTGTTGTAATTAATTGAAAATGTTTGATTGGTTACAAAAAATTGCTGACTGGATAGTCTTCGGAATTTTTAATTTAGAGAATAAAAGTCATTTGGCTGAAGCTCTAAATTTCTTTATCTACGATGCTATAAAAATTCTGTTGTTATTATTATTCATTATTTTTTTTATGGGAGTTGTAAATAGCTATTTTCCTGTTGAAAGGGTTAGAAATTACCTATCTAGGCGTAAATTATATGGTTTTGAATATTTGTCAGCAAGTATGTTTGGTGTGGTTACCCCATTTTGCTCCTGCTCTTCAGTACCATTATTTATAGGTTTTGTTAAAGGAGGAATTCCGTTAGGTGTTACGTTTTCTTTTTTAGTTACTTCGCCTTTGGTAAATGAGGTCGCTATAGGTTTGTTTTTAGGGTTATTCGGATTAAAAACAACCATTATTTATGTTATAAGTGGCATATTACTTGGAACGATATCCGGAATCATTTTGCAAAGATTAAAACTAGAAAAATTCTTAACACCTTGGGTACAAAAAGTTTTAGAAAATGCAGAAAGAGAACAAAATAGTTTTATACAAGAAAAACAAAATTTTGGCAAACGTTTACCAATTATTTGGGATGAGGTAAAAAAAATATTAAGAGGTATAATACCTTACGTAATCATAGGTATTGGAATAGGTGCTTTAATGCATGGCTATATACCTGATGGTTTTTTTGAGCAATATTTAAGCAAAAACAATCTTTTAGCAGTACCCGTTGCTACAATTTTAGCAGTACCCATGTATTCAAGTGCCTCAGGAATTTTACCAGTAGTTCAGGTATTGGTTTCTAAAGGTGTTTCTCTAGGTACAGCCGTTGCTTTTATGATGGGTGTAGTTGGGCTGTCATTACCGGAGGCAATGTTACTTAAAAAAGTAATGAGTTTAAAATTGATTGCTATATTTTTTGGTGTTGTAACTATGTGTATTATTTTTTCGGGATATATGTTTAATCTTATTTTATAATGAAAACTGTACAGATAGATTTATTGTCTAAAAATGATTGGAATTTAGTTTCTAAAATTTATAAAAAAGGAATAGAAACCGGTTTGGCTACTTTTGAAACCGAAATACCTTCTTGGACAAAATGGGACAATGCACATTTACAATCCTGTAGATTGGTGGCCAGATTAGACGGAAAAATTATGGGTTGGGCTGCCTTATCTCCAGTTTCTGATCGATGCGTTTATGGTGGTGTGGCCGAAGTCAGTGTTTATGTAGATACTGAGTATAACGGAAAAGGAATTGGCACTAGCTTATTGCAAGAATTGATTAAGCAGAGTGAAAAAGAGGGTTTTTGGACTTTACAATCAGGTCTATTTCCTGAGAATATTGCGAGTTTACAACTCCATAAAAAATTAGGCTTTAGAGAAATTGGATACCGAGAAAAAATAGGAAAAATGAAAAATGGAACTTGGAGAAACAATATAATTTTAGAACGAAGAAGTAAAACAATAGGAATAAATTAAAATAATAAAATTATGAACGTAAAAGAAATTTTAACAATATTAAAAAACAACAGAAACAAAGCCTTATTATTTGAATATGCAGCTAATAAAATTGCAGGGACAAATTATCACCTTACAGAAATAAAAAATGTAGCTTTTGAAACTGTGGATTGTGGTGGAAGCACAAACGATTGGAAAGAAACACATTTTCAATTGTGGGAAAGTCCTAAAGAAATAGGAAAAGAGGATTATATGACTGTAGATAAGGTAATAGATATTATTGAACGTGTTGATAGCATAAGACCTTTATGGCTAGAAACCGAGGTGAAAGTAGAATTCGGAAATGCCGATTTTCACACCTCTATTCTTTCTATAACGGGTACTATTTCAGAAACTGACCAACTCATTGTAAAATTACATACTATAGAAACAGGTTGTAAAGCACCTGATATTTGTGGAGTCTTAGTCGAAGATAATTCAGAAACAAAAGAAGAATCTTGTTGTACAGGCACCAGTTGTTGCTAAGATGGAAAATGAAAAAAAGACTTAAATTATTAGACAGGTATTTAACGCTATGGATTTTTTTAGCCATGGCCATTGGTGTAGGGTTGGGCGTAATTTTTCCGGGTATGGCTAGTTATACCGAATGGTTATCTGTAGGATCAACAAATATACCGTTGGCCATAGGTTTGATTTTAATGATGTATCCACCATTGGCAAAAGTTGATTATAAATTAATTCCTCAAGTATTTAAAGATACCAAATTAATGACCATGTCATTGGTTTTAAATTGGATTGTAGGACCAATTTTAATGTTTGTACTGGCGATTATATTTTTACCCAATCATCCCGGTTATATGACAGGTTTGATATTGATTGGTTTGGCTAGATGTATTGCCATGGTAATAGTTTGGAACGATTTGGCCGGAGGTAGTAGAGAATATGGAGCAACTTTAATAGCCTTAAACAGTATTTTTCAAGTGCTTACCTATAGTTTTTATGCATGGCTTTTTATTACAGTGCTGCCTAAATACTTTGGTCTACAAAGTTTTGTGGTTGATATTTCAATAATAGAAGTGGCAAAAAGTGTGTTGATTTACTTAGGTATTCCATTTTTAGCTGGGTATTTAAGTAGAGAAATACTTACTAAAAGAAAGGGAAAAGATTGGTATAATAGAAAATTTATTCCCTTTATCTCTCCCATTACTTTAATCGCTTTATTGGCAACTATTGTATTAATGTTTAGTTTAAAAGGTGATATGATCACACAACTTCCGTTGGATGTAATTCGCATTGCAATACCTCTGGTTATTTATTTTATAATTATGTTTTTTGTTAGCTTTTTTACGGGTAAATGGATAGGTATTGATTATAAAAGAAATGCCTCAGTAGCTTTTACCGCTACAGGAAATAATTTTGAACTTGCTATTGCCGTTGCCATTGCGGTTTTCGGATTAAATTCACCACAAGCATTTGCCGGGGTTATTGGTCCGTTAGTTGAAGTTCCAGTGCTCATTGCTCTGGTTAATGTTGCATTATTTTTAAAGAAAAAAATATACTGATTTGAATAATGCATATCAACTTTGATAAGATAAATAACAATCACATTCAATAACTATGAAAATATTAATATTATGTACCGGTAATTCATGTCGTAGCCAAATGGCGGAAGGGTTTTTAAAATCGTTTGATGCAAATTTAGAAGTACATTCTGCAGGAACTGAACCAAGTACGGAAGTCCATCCTAAAGCTGTTGAGGTAATGAAAGAATTAGATATTGATTTAACGGATAATTATCCAAAAAAAGTAGATGAATTCTTAAAGGATGAATTTGACTATGTAATTTCAGTTTGTGGTGGTGCAAAAGAAAGTTGTCCGACATTTTTAGGAGAGGTGAAAAACAGTATTCACATCGGATTTGATGACCCTGCGGATGCTACGGGTACAGAAGAAGAAATTTACAGTGAATTTAGAAGAATTCGTGATGAAATAAAAAGGGGTTTTTATAAGTTTTATCTAGAAAATTTAGTTTGATTTGAGTCTCTTTCCTACGGAGAATGGTTGGGGAGAGGACATCGCCTTCCCAACAATAAAACCACCCGTCCACTTTTTATTTAACTTTATTTAGTATTTAAATTTAACAGTAAATAGAAAAAGACGTTCAAACAATGATTCTGACGTCGAAGTAGTTGAAAAATCTGTGTTGTTTATTATTCTCAATTGAGATTGATTTAATAAATTTCTACCTTCGAGAATGTAATTAATTGTTTTCTTTTTATTCTGCAAATTTATTGAGGCATTCAAGTTTAATGTATAGCTTTCACGATTATTAATATTCGGGAGTAAATAATTGATGTCTGCATCTATTCTAAAACGTTCATTAGATACATACGATATATCAAAACTATTGGTTATACCTTGATTTTTAAAACCATGTACTCCTTGAGTTGAAAAGTTGGTCTGAGTATAAGACAAGTTATTGCCAAATAAAAATTTACCAATAAATGAAGTGCCAATACTTAGAGTAGCATTTATCGATTCTCTTTTATTAAATCTCAATTTTGAGTCATTGATAAGATTAAAGTAATTAGAGCGGTTATATATACTATTAAAGCGAATAGTGGAACGTAGAGAACTCACGTATTTGGTGAATGAGAAATTCCAAATTCTATTTTCAACCTCATTGTCTTGAAGAAAGTTAGTTACTAAAGAAATTTTGTCGTCAATAGTATTGACAGAAAGGTAGGCATTGTCTTCTTTTTCATAACTAAAACCAAATCTAATGTCAGTATTTTTAGTTAAATTTTCGTAACGATAAGAAATATTCAGGCTATTAGAGGTAAGTTTATCAAAGTTTAATACATTATTTTGAAGTACTCTATTCGAACGTAATATAAAATCTGTATAAAGATTTTCTTCTTTTGGAATATTATTGTAGTGACCTAATCTAGTTGATATGGTATTTTTTTCACCAAGATTGTATTGTAATAGAATTGAAGCGTCAAATAAAAGTTCATTATTATTCTGATTACTCAACGTTATTTTATCGGCATAAGCATATGAGTATAATTTAGCATTCAAAACTGGTCTAAGGCTAAAGTTTTTTTGTTTAAAAAAATAATCGGTGGTAATTTTCGGTAGAAAAACGGAGTAATTTATATGATTTTGAAAAGTAGTACTTTCATTAGAATTTGTTAGATTACTATTTAAACTATTACTAAAATAGTTGAAATTAAATTTCAAATTAAACTTATCTTTTTTTCTATACTTTTTAAAATAGTTAGCCAACAATTGAATGCTACGTTTCTTTGAGTTTACGTTTTGATTATTTTTAGTACCCTCAACAATTGAGTTCGTAACGAAGTCGATACCTGAAAACAAAGTCAAATTTTCTGGTTTTTCACTGAAAACCGCAAGTCCCTCTAATTTTAGAGCACTTTTTTCGTTGATACGGTATGTGTATATGGTATTGTTTGATAAAAATAGCTCTTTAAATAAAGTATTTTCTCCTTGTTCTTCATCATTACGGATACCCAGTAGCTGCTTATCAGTTCTAAGTTTTGAGAATTTAAAATTCGTGGTCCAAGAGCTTTTCCCAGAAATAAATTTTTGAAACATTAAACTGGAGTTAAGATAAAATGGTTTAATTAAGTTACTATTTGTTTGCTCAATACGGATTGGATTATTGGTGTCAATTCCAATTATGGTTAATGATTCATTGAGTTCTAAAGATTTATTGGACAATGCATCAATATTTAATCGTAAAGTTTTAGTATCTGATAGCTTTGGGAGAATATTAAGACTACCCATAAATTCATTATTTGAAACACTATTATTTTTTGGAATTGAACTACTGTTATCGCCTATATAGCTACGTGCTGTTAACCCAATTGTATTTTTTTTTCTTAAATTTTGAACAAAGCTTACTGCGTCAAATTGTTCACCGTTTTGTTCGCCTATAGTGTTATAAGAAACTATTGAAAAAGCTTTAATTCTTTTAGAAACAGCAATAGCAGTAGTATTGGCAGCAAAACGATTTTTAGTGGCATATGACAATTCAGCATTTCCTGAAAGAGATATTCCATTGCCAAATTTTAAATTTAAAGCAACTTCATCATTTTGACTCAATCCTTGTAACAACGGATTGTTTTCAAAATTTTCGATAGCTTCAACACCTTCAATGTGGTTTGCATTAATATTTTTTGTACCTACCGTGTAATTACCGTTAAAAAGATTATCACCATCCAACAAAACATTGCGGACATCTTTTCCTTTAAATTTTAACCTGCCCTTGTCATTTATAGTAATACCAGGTAGTTTTTTTAAGATTTCTTCTACTACGCGTTCTGTTCCATTTGTTAGTTTATCTATATTAAATGAAGTAGTATCATTTTTAACCCGAACTCTGGGTGCAGCACTAATTTCTACTTCTTGCAGTGCTACTATACGTTCCTGTAAAATTATATCTTTTTTAAACCTTTGTGTGTTTTGAGTAATTTTCAAAACTAAAGTTTTACTTTCATAGGTAATAGAAGATGTTTCTAGAAGGGCTTCGTTTAGTTTAGTTTGATGTATTATCTTAAATCTACCAAAATTATCTGTAATGGCATAGGCAACTATTGGCTTTAAACTATCGTTTTTTTTTAAAAGGACATCAATATAGGATAAAGGTTTGCCCTTTACATCCTTTACAATACCTGTAATGGTTATTTCTTTCTGAGCTGTAGCTTCAATAACACAAAACAGGCAAAATAATAAAAGAAGTAGTTTTTTCAAATTTCAAATTTGGTTACACCAAAGTAGCAGTACGTACTTTCTCATGGGTTTTCATAGCCGCCATTGCCTTCAATAATAATCTCCATACGTAATTCTGAACGTATTCTTGGTTTGCCCATAGATTGATTTTTTTTTCCAATTGAAGAAAGTTGGCTTTGGAATTTGTTTCTAAAATCTTCTGATGATTTTATATAAATTTTTCTAAATTCTGCATAAGTTATAAGCTCTTTTATATCGGGATATGGATTTTCTATCTCACCGGAATAAGGTTTGATTTGTAGTGTACGTGCCTGAATTTTGATGTGATCATCAGGTGTTTTTACGGCTAGCATAACACCAGGTAGACCATGAAATTTCCATGGAGCCGCTTTAAAAGGAATTTTTGTTGTAAAATAAGCAATATAATCTCTTCCGCGATAAGAAGTGGTTGCTTCTTGGCAATTATACTTTAGAATTGTTTTAGAATTACCGGTTAACACCCACTCAAATTGATGAAGTGGTTCTGCTATAAAAAAAGGATCTCCATGACCGTTAGTTTCTCTGTAAATTATAGAATCTTTAGTTTTAAAGAAATGCTTATAGAATGATTTCGGTTCAAAACTAGAAGATCCAGATTCTTTAAACATGATTGTTCTCGTTACAGTAGAGCGTGATTCTTTATGGTTGGCAATTACGCTTATTTGCCTTTCTTCGGGATAATAATCCTTAAAATAAAAATTGTATTCAATATGAAGTTCTTTTTGTTGTGAAAAGGTAGTATTAAAAAAGAAAAGCACAAAAGTTAAAATTATAAGTTTAAAATTCATATCAAATGTTTTAAAATAGGTGTTAAGACAACTGTATTAACACCTATAGGTTAATTTATAAATTTTTGATTACACCTACTCACACCCTCCCCCATTTTCTCCACTAAATGAAGCATAACCAAAAGTTGAAGCGTATAGTCTAGAAACACCACAAACTTGCCCTCCGGTACAATTGCTTTCAGTGTAGGCACAGCCATACTCAGTCTCTGGAATAAAACTAATTATTCCCTCTATATTTAAAGAACTATTCTCACTAAACCATCTGTCAATAGCACCCTTTGTTAAATCTGAATAGTAATTTGCTAAAATAGCCTTTTTCTTTGCTAATTTTAAATCTAGAGTATTATTTTCAATTTTCACATTAGATACGTTCCTGTTGACAGAATACTTAGAAAAAGATGAAAGTACAGAACTAAACATTTCTTTTTCATTTATAGTTCCATCTTTACTTTCGTTGAAACGCCTATCAATTTCATCTTTTATTAGATTTGAATAGTACTCTGCTAAAATAGTTTTTTCTCCCTCTAAATTCATATCTAGTGTGTTTTTCTCTATTATCTTATCAGATTTGTATATTCCGATAGTACTGAAAGATAAGAGTGTTAGAGAAGTAATAATTGCAATAAATAAAATTTTTATTTTCATAATTTCTAAAATTTTATAACCTATAAACTAGGTTGTTTAATATTTTTTGAGCATTATGCTCATTAAAACTTTGTTAAAACTACGAGGTGTATTACCTTTGCAATACTTCCTCTGGTTATTGGGCTTTTAACTATTCATAGGCAAAGGTTTTAAATTAGATGTTTTGAACGATTTTTATTTTATTTACCTCTAACCAGAGGTTTCATTTTTTAAACAAAAAAAGACATATACCATTACACATTATTGTGTAAGACACATGTCTCTCATATTATCCCACGTAAGATATAAAAAAATGGGGGGGGTACAAAATATTTTATTGTTTTTTTAATAATTCAATGTTATTAAGGCCGAATAACCATTAAAATACTAATCCTTTGTACCGGAAACTCTTGCCGCAGCCAAATGGCGGAAGGGTTTTTA
>DEIV01000080.1:0-36021 GCA_002352665.1 Flavobacteriaceae bacterium UBA2765 | reverse complement strand
AGAAATTTACAGTGAATTTAGAAGGATTCGTGATGAGATTAAACGAGATTTTTTTGTGTTTTATCAAGAAAGTCTGGATTAATTCTTCATGTTATTCCGAGGTACGAGGAATCTCATTGTTAAAATTGAGATTCTTCTCTTCGTTCTGAATGATAGTCAGCACCCACATTCCTTCTCCTTAGGAGGACATCGCTTTCCCGACAATATAACCACCCGTCCAAGCATTTTGAAAATTAAATCCGCCAGTAACGGCATCAATATTCAAAACTTCACCAGCAAAGAATAAGTTCTCGTTTATTTTGCTTTCGAAGCGCTTAAAATTAATCTCTTTTAGATCAACACCACCGGCAGTAACAAATTCTTCCTTAAAAGTGGTCTTGCCATTGGCATTAAAAGTGGTATTGGTCAATTGATTTGCTAAATTTTCTAATTGCTTATTCGATATTTCCGCCCAACGTTCGTCTTGTTTAATTGCTGAAGCCAATATTAATTTTTCCCATAAGCGTTTTGGAATGTCTTTAAATACAGATTTTAAAATGATCTGCTTTTTAGGATTTTCTTTTTTAAATATTTTTAGTTCGTTCAACACAATGGATAATTTCTGAGATAACCAATTAACTTGAACATTATATTGGTAATTTTTTTCTGCCAAAAAACGTACTCCAAATGCTGAAAGTTTTAAGATGGCAGGTCCGCTAATTCCCCAATGAGTGATGAGTAATGGCCCACTACTTTCAAAATTAGAGCCTATTAATTTTACTGTTGCATTTGACACAGAAATACCGGGAATAGTTGCAATGCGAGTATCATTTATTTTAAAGGTAAATAAGGAAGGAACTGGCGGAATTATTTTGTGCCCAAGGTTTGCAATCAATCCCCAAATTTTAGTATTACTACCAGAGGCAATTAATAATTTGTCGGCTATAAATTGATCAGAACTAGTTTTTAGTTTATATTGGTTATTTTCTTTAGAAATCGACTCTACGTTTTGACCTAATTTTAAAATAACACCAGCTTTTTCTACAGCATTCATTAAGCAATTGATGATACTTTGCGATGAATTTGATTGAGGAAAAACCCTATTATCATCTTCAGTTTTTAAAGGAACACCACGTTCTTCAAACCATTCCATGGTATCACCTGTCATGAATTGATGAAACGGACCCAGTAATTCTTTTTTTCCTCTAGGATAGAATTCGCATAACTCTTTTGGGTCAAAACATGCATATGTGACATTACACCTACCACCACCTGAAACCTTCACTTTCTGTAGCACCTGATTTCCTTTCTCAAGGATGATTATTTTGGTGTCAGGATTGTATTCTGCACAGGTAATGGCTGCAAAGAATCCTGCTGCACCACCGCCAATAATAATTACCTTTTGTTTCACGCATTTATGTTTTAACAAGATTTAATTTTTTTCATTTTGATGCTCTAAGGGTTTAACAATTTTTAAAAACCCTCAATGAGGGTCATAATATCATATCTGAATATCTAATTATAGTTTCAAACCCTTTTTTATTGAAATAGTTTACGGTATCGTCATTTCCTGTTGCTAATATAAAATCACCTCCCCAAGCTCCTAAGCTCTTGGTCTGACTGAAATAATCTGAAAACAACCGATTCTGAATAGGTTCTTGATGTATAATTTTTGAAATAACCCTTTCATGGTCGGCCAGCAATTTTTCAAATTCGGTTAATGAATCACAAGTATAAATTTGATTTGTTATTTGCGAGATTTCTTCCACGAAAGTAGACACATTACCTTTAAAATTTTTATATCTGGTTATTCCTTCACGACTATTTTGCTTTTTATTGAGGTGGACAAAAAAAAGTTGATCTTTAAAGTTGGGATTAAAACTCACATTATTAAATGATGGTTTTTGATCTTTTAATTGATATAAAATAGGGCTGTCATTTTGAGCACAGGCAATATCATAGCCACTACCTCCAAAAGTATTGAATTGTAGTTGAAAAGCATCAATTTTTGCCCATTGTGCAATATTATTTATCAAGGTAGAGGAAGAACCTAATCCCCAATTTCTAGCAAAAGTCAACTTCGATTTTATATAATATCCTTGCTGATTGAATAGAAATGCTTGATTTAATTTCTTGGCTTCAAAGAGTATATTTTGAAGGCTTTCAGCCAAAGAGTCATTACCACCATCATTGGTGGCATCAAAAGTTGCTGTTATAATTCTTAATCGCGGTACATCAAATTCAACTTGTAGCCATAATTCATCATTGTCGGTATAACTCTCCCAAATGAGTTTAGATTCATTTAATTTTCGAACAGAAAGGTTTTGTCCATATTGTGTGGGTATTGCCAACGCTTCAGCTCCGTCAAGGACAACATACTCACCTGTAAGTAATAATTTACCGTTACTATAAAAACCGTGATTCATTTTTCAAAAATAGAAAATATTTAACTAGTAGTTCTCCTGTATGCAGCCGGAGTTTTTAAAACTTTTTTCTTGAAAACTCTATTGAAAGCTGCCTCAGATGAATAGCCAACCTTTTCGGCAACTTCGACAATAGGATCAGAGCTTTCTCTTAAAAACTGTTTGGCTTTTAAAATACGCCAATTGGTAATATAATGTAGTGGAGTTTCCCCAACGATATCTCTAAATTTATTTGCAAAGAGCGTTCTAGACATACCTGCTTCTGACGAAAGATTTTCTAAAGTCCAATTTTTTTCAGGATTGTTATGAACTAACTTTAAAACGGAGCTTAATTTAGCATCCTTTAATGCAGCAAAAAATCCGGTTTCATCGGTATTTTGTAAAATATAAGCTCTAATGGCATGAATAAATAACACTTCTGCTAACCGATTTACAGTAACAGCATTACCCATAGTATCTGTACCTGACTCTTGCATTATTAAATTACTTATAGATTCTAACCATGAAAATTCCTTTCGTTCCATATCTGTAATATGAATGAATGATGGTAATGATTGAATAAAGGAATGTTCAACGCTTCTATCAAATTCAAAATGTCCACAAATTAATGTAGTTGAAAAGTTATTACCTTTAAATAATGGATTGTTATTCCATATAGACTCAACTACTTTTAACCCATTTTGTTTCTGACTTTCTTTAGTATCTGCAATCCAATGTGAACCTCCAAAAGGAAAAATTACGATATCACCTGCATATAATTCCTTTGTTTTTCCATCATGAATATTGAGCAAACACTTTCCTTTTACAATCATATGGAATTGTGCATATGGCCCTTTTGAAATTTTCATTCCCCAAGGAGCCGAAAAATCTGATTTAAAATAAACAGCACTTTTTAATTTGATAAATTCTAATATATTACTCAATGCATCCATAATTCTAATTAATGTACTAATGAGCAAAAATAATGTATTAATTAATACTAAAAAAATATTTTATGATTATATTTTTGACTATTATTAATTTTAAATCAATTTATTTATGAAAAATTTAGTATTATTTTTTGCATTTGTATTAAGCTTGAGTGCAATTTATGCACAAGGTGGAAATGTATATGCGAATAAAGAAAATGTTGCTATTGATGGTTATGATGTTGTAAACTATTTTACAAATTATCAATCAGTAAAAGGCACAAAAGAATTTTCAGCAAAACATGATGGGAGTATTTTTTATTTTAAATCAGCCGAACATCTTCAACTGTTTAAAGAAAATCCAGAAAAGTATATTCCGGAATATGGGGGTTACTGCTCATTTGCTATGGCAGAAAAAAACGCAAAAGTGTACTGCGAACCATCAACATTTAAAATACGCAATGGCAAATTGTATTTATTTTTTAATGATGATTATGAAGGTCAACATGTAAATACAATTGTTCCTTGGAACACAGATGAAGAAGAAAAAATTAAAAAAGCTGATGCCAATTGGGCAAAACTAAAAACAAATAAAACAAAAAATTAGAAGATGAATTTAAAGCAAGAATTAAGCGACTTTGCAGAGCAAATGTCAAAGCAAGCTCCACCGGAAGTATTACAAACTATGGGTGGAGAAATAGAAAAATTAGCACAAAGTGGAATTGTAGAGAATGCCAAATCAGTTGGAGACAATGCTCCAAACTTCACTTTAGAAAATTCCGAAGGCAAGAATGTTTCATTAGGAAATTTATTAGAAAGAGGCAGCGTTGTTGTAAGTTTTAACAGAGGTAATTGGTGTCCGTTTTGTAATTTAGAATTTAAAGCATTGCAAGAATCTGTTTCAGAAATTAAAGATGCCGGAGCAAATTTAGTAGTTGTTTCACCTCAACTACCAATTTTATCTAGAGAATTGAAGCAAAAAAACGGATTTAAATATGATATTTTATATGATAAAGGGAACGAGGTGGCTAAACAATTCGGAATTGCCTTTGCTTTACCGGAACCATTAAGACCGATTCATGAAGCATTTGGTATGGACATCCCAGCTCACAATGGTGATAATACTTTTGAATTACCGTTGGCGGCAACATACGTTATCAATAAAAGTGGAGAGATAACTTATGCATATGTAAATGCAAATTGGATGGAAAGAGCGGAACCCGAAGAATTTATAGGTTCATTAAATTGAAATAAAAATAGTGAATGACTTGAATAAAATCAAAAGCAATACATTAATGTATTGCTTTTTTTCTGTTATAAATAGGTAAAAACAAGAATGAAAGTCCACCAAAAAGTAAAACCATTAGTGTTTGTGCTGTCCACATAATCCAGCCAAAAGCTCTCGCCGGATTGTCTTCTATATTATATAAAATTAAAGCTCCTGCCACAAATACAGGATAGGTGCCTAGCCCGCCATTAGTTAATGCCATGCTTAAAGCACCAACAACAAAACCAACAATAATAGCCTCAAAAGGAAGATGGGTAGTTTCAGGAATGGCAAAACTTACCACATAAAACATGAGCACATACATTGTCCATATAAAAATGGTATGGAATATAAATGCCCATTTTTTTTTCATTTTAAAAATACTGATAACCCCTTCAATTAATCCGTTTACAAAATTCTTTATTTTAATAAAAAAAGTATGGGTAGATTTTTTAATAAATCTATAGAATAAAATGGCCAATACTGCCAATATAAATAGTAAAACAAAAGTTTGGATAGCACTTGATGATGAACCTTTAAATAGATGTTGCATTAATAGATCTGTTTGCAAAACAAATGCTATACCAATTATTAATAATAACATTAATGCATCGGCAACCCTTTCTGCAACTATGGTACCAAATGCTTTTTCTACCGGAATATTTTCATATTTAGAAATAGCAGTGGCTCTTGCAATTTCACCAGCTCTGGGGATGCCTAAATTAACCAAATAAGCCACAAAAACAGTCATTACACTATTGGCAAATTTTGGTTTAAACCCAAGAGGTTCTAGCATAAAATGCCAACGATAAGCTCTAGATAAATGACTCAAAGCACCTAAGCACAATGAAAACAAAACCCACCAATAATTGGCGGATTTGAAAGAATTAATAATATCAGATTTATCTTGTGCTGTGAGTTTTGATAAAAAGTACCAAACTAAAAAAACTCCCAGTGCAATGGGGAGCATAATTAATAAGGTTTTTTTGACTTTTTTATTCAAATTATATTGAGCTCATCTAGATTATTGTCAATTAAAAATAATCTATTAAATAAAAGAATTTAAATAGATGATTAACCTAATAAAGTATTGGTTAATTCATCAGGAAAAATTACTGTGGGTTGAAAGGTCTTTGCCTCTTCAAAATCCATTATACCATATGCAATGATAATTACAATATCTCCTTTGGCCACCCTTCTTGCGGCAGGGCCATTTAAGGTAATTTCACCTTTTCCTCTTTCCCCTTTTATCACATAAGTTTCTAACCGCTCTCCATTATTGACATTAACAATTTGTACTTTTTCTCCTTCTATAATATTGGATGCTTCCATAAGAGCTACATCAATAGTTATGCTACCAATATAGTTTAAATCGGCACCAGTGACAGTTACTCTATGTATTTTTGATTTTAATGCTTGTATTTTCACTTTTTGATTATTTGATTACAATCTACTATAAGCAAATTAAGTGCCAATAGTGTAAAACCGTAATATTTTTTGCAAAGGTAATTAATTTAAAGCGATATTATCTATAAGTCTAACACCTCCAACGAATACAGCTATAAAAGCCCTATAACTAGTTTTATCATTTTTGTTATTGGCCGACTTTAGGGTTTGAATATCAGCAATTTCAAAATATTCTAATTCTAAAATAGTATTTTTTTTGAATTGCTCTTCAACCCAAATTTTAACTTCCTGGATAGAATTTTTTTTAAATCTTTTTTTTGCCTTTTTTAATATCGTATAGATAAACGAAGCTTCTTTTCTTTGAATATCTGTCAATCTGACATTTCTAGAACTCATGGCTAAACCATCTTCTTCTCTATAAATGCTACAAGCTATAATTTCTACAGGCAACTCCTGTTTTTGGACTAATTTTTTTACGATTTGTAATTGTTGAAAATCTTTTTCTCCAAAATAAGCTTTATGAGGTTTTATAATTTCTAAAAATTTTTTAACAATAGTGCCAACACCATCAAAATGACCTTTGCGATGTTTACCCTCCATTTCAAACTCTAAACCATCAAAATCAAATACAGAAGCTTTAATTTTTTTGTTGTAAACTTCATTTGCATCAGGGATAAAAACGACATCACATCCAGATTTTTCAAGAAATGCAATATCTTTTTCTGCATTTTTAGGATATTTTAATAGGTCATCTTTGTTGTCAAATTGTGTGGGATTTACAAAAATACTGACAACAATGCAATCATTTTCTGCTCTCGCTTTTTCTATTAAAGATAAATGCCCCTTGTGTAAAGCCCCCATTGTGGGTACAAAACCTATTAAAATATTATCATTTAATGAGGTTAAAAAATCTTGTAATGATTTTTTTTTATAAAAAACATTCATTGTTATTTATGTTAATTATTGTTAAAAGCGAGCAAACTTAATATTTTAAGTTTAAATCTAACCAAAAATTCGTAATTTTGCATATTCTTAATCACAGACGGATTTTATGAAAGATAAGAGAATATTGTACGTATCTTCAGAAGTAATACCCTATTTACCAGAAACTGACACAGCAAAGACCTCCTTTGAGTTGGCAAGATTAATGCATGGAAAAGGGGCTCAAATTAGGATTTTTATGCCTAGGTATGGTGTAATTAATGAGCGAAGACATCAATTGCATGAAGTTATAAGATTGTCAGGTATGAACTTGATTATCAACGATATGGATATGCCATTAATTATTAAAGTGGCATCTATACCTAAGGAGAGAATGCAAGTATATTTTATTGATAACGATGAATATTTTAAGCGGAAAGCAGTTTATACTGACGAGGATGGAAAGCTATTTAGTGATAACGATGAACGTGCCATATTTTTCGCCAAAGGAGTAGTAGAAACAGTGAAAAAATTGAATTGGACTCCAGATATTATTCATGTTCATGGATGGATGGCCTCTTTGCTGCCACTATATCTTAGAGAATATTATAAAAATGATCCTCTGTATACAGATAGTAAGATTATTACCTCAATTTATAATAATGGTTTTGAAGGATCAATAGGTGATAAATTAATTGATAAAATAAAATTTGACGCTATTGCTTCAGATAAATTAAATACTATTTCTAAAGCAAATTATAATAACCTAATTAAAATTGCAGTTGAGAATTCTGATGGCGTTGTAAAAGCTAGTAAAGAAATTCCTGATGAAATATTTGATTTTATTAAAGAAAGAGATATTCCGATATTAGATTACCATTCTCCTGAGGATATTTCTGAAATGTATTCCAATTTTTACCTTACCGAAGTTTTATAAAATAATCTAAAATAAATTAATTTTTTGTTTATGTCTACAACAATTGTAAACAGTTTCAAATACTTAGGGTTGATAACTCTTGTATTATTTAGTGTAATTGCCTGTGAAAAAGATTTTGAAAATGTTGGTGTAGGACTAGTTGATAATGACTTATTTTCGACTGCAGATACTACTTTTGAAGTTATAGCCTACAATAAAAATATTGACAGTTCTAGAATAGATGGTATACCCAGATATTTGTTAGGGGTTTATAATGATGATAATTTCGGTCTACTTAAATCTTCATTTATTGGCCAGTTAAATTTGGCGGCCATTAAATTTTCAGATAATATGTCTATTGATGCTGTTGTACTAGATATACCTTATTATGCAAGTAAATTGGAAGATAATACCGATGGGACTCCTAATTTTGAATTGGACTCAATTATTGGTGATCAAGGAGCTGAATTTAATCTATCAGTTTATGAATTGGGTACTTTTTTAAATACTTTAGATCCGTCAGATCCTACAAAAAATAAAAAGTATTATTCTAATGAGATAGATTATGTAAAGAAGGCGTTATTGTATACCGGTGATTTTAAACCCAATAAGAATGATACACTTTTATATGTTGATAGAAATTTTATAGAAGGTAACCCTAGAGATACTATTAAAAAGGAAAATGCATTGCCTTCTATAAAAATACCTTTAGATACTGTTTTCTTTAGAAATAGTTTTATCAACCAACAGAATTCTGGAGTTTTTGAGTCTAATGATAGTTTTAAAGAATATTTTAGAGGACTTATTATTGAAGTGGATGGTACAGACGGGGCAATGATGCAATTGGCTATGTCTAATGCTTCAGTAACTATATACTATACCAATGAAGTTTTAACCGATGAAACAACGACCACGGGCGATTTAAATGGAGATGGAGATACTGATGATAAGGATGTGCCAGTAAGAACCAAACAAATTACCTCTTTCGGTTTTGGTGGTGTAAGAACCAGTCAATATAACAGAGATTATACAAGCTCTAATGTTGATATTTTAGATAAATTTGACCATCCAGATGTAACAAACGGAGATGATAAATTATTTGTGCAAGGAGCTGCAGGTTCAATTGCGGTAGTAGAATTATTTAAAGATGTTGTTAATTTAAACGAATTACGTGAAAAAAATTGGTTAATTAATGAAGCAAACCTTACTTTATATGTAGAAAACCCAAATGATACAATTATACCGAATAAATTATATTTATACAAATACGACTATAACTCTCAAATTTTAGATGCTTTAACTGAAGGTTTTATAGATGGAAATTTACAAAAAGGAGAGGACAATAAACCGTTAAAATATGAGTTTAGTATTACCGACTATATTTCAGAAGTTTTAAAAAATGATAGTGATTCTTTAAGTCTAAATAAATTGGCGATAAAGACCTATCAAGTAACTGATCCGCCAATAATTGATACTTTGGCCAGTAACTTTAGTTGGGATGCCAAAGGCGTAGTTTTAAAAGGTAATAATTTGCCAAAGATAGAAAATGATGAATTAGATCCTACAAGATTAAAATTAGAAATATTTTATACAGAAAATAATCAATAAATAAAAAACACTTGCTATGTGTGGAATTACAGGGTATATAGGATATAGAGATGCATATCCTATAATTATTAATGGTTTACAGCGTCTAGAATATAGAGGTTATGATAGTGCAGGAGTTGTACTATATGACAGTAATCAAATTAATCTTGCCAAGACCAAAGGAAAGGTTAGTGATCTTATTGAAAAAATAAATGAAGGTACTTCTAAAAATGGTAGTTTAGGAATTGGTCATACCCGTTGGGCGACCCATGGTGTACCAAACGATGTCAATTCACATCCTCATACTTCTCAATCTGGAAATCTTGTTATAGTTCACAATGGTATTATAGAGAATTATGATACCATAAAAAAAGAATTGATCAATAGAGGTTATAACTTTCATAGTGACACTGATACTGAGGTGCTTATCAATTTAATTGAAGAAGTAAAAAAGAGTAACAATGTAAAGCTAGGGAAAGCTGTTCAGATTGCTCTTAATGAAGTGGTTGGTGCTTTTGCAATTGCTGTTTTCGATATTGAAAAACCTGATGAAATTGTTGTAGCAAAATTAGGAAGCCCTATTGCTATAGGAGTTGGTAATGACAATACTGAATTTTTTATTGCTTCTGATGCTTCTCCTTTTTTAGAATATACAAAAGATGCTATTTATCTTGAAGATGAAGAAATGGCGATTATTAAAGTAGGAAGAGACATTGAAATTAGAAAAATTAATGATGACTCTATAGTTGCAGCCGACATACAAGAACTACAAATGAATCTTGAACAGATTGAAAAAGGTGGTTACGACCATTTTATGCTTAAAGAAATTCATGAGCAACCTAGAGCCATTACAGATACATTCAGAGGGAGGTTATTAAGAGATGAAGCTATTATAAAAATGACTGGGGTAGAAGATAATATGAAGCGTTTTTTAAATGCCGAACGTATTCTTATTGTTGCCTGTGGTACGTCTTGGCATGCAGGTCTTGTCGCTGAATATATTTTTGAGGAATTTGCAAGAATTCCAGTTGAGGTAGAATATGCTTCAGAATTTAGATATAGAAACCCTATTATTACAGAAAAAGATATCGTTATTGCCATTTCTCAATCTGGTGAAACAGCTGATACTTTAGCTGCAATTAAAATGGCAAAATCTAAGGGTGCTTTCGTATTTGGAGTTTGTAATGTTGTAGGATCATCTATTAGTAGAGAATCTGATGCAGGGGCTTATACGCATGCAGGCCCAGAAATTGGAGTGGCTTCTACCAAAGCATTTACTACTCAAATTACCGTATTGACTTTAATAGCTTTACGTTTAGCTAGAGCAAAAGGAACCATGTCTAGTAGTGATTTTAGAATGTATTTACATGAAATGGAACTCATCCCAAGTAAAGTAGAGAAACTACTAGAGATAGATGCTAAAGTTGAAGAAATAGCAAGAAAATATTTATTATCAACCAACTTTTTGTATTTAGGAAGAGGATTTAACTTTCCTGTTGCCTTAGAAGGAGCCTTAAAATTAAAAGAGATTTCTTATATTCATGCAGAGGGTTATCCTGCTGCAGAAATGAAGCATGGTCCAATTGCATTAATTGATGATAGAATGCCTGTGGTTGTTATTGCAACCAATAAAGGTCATTACGATAAAGTAGTTAGTAATATTCAAGAAATAAAATCAAGGCAAGGAAAAATTATTGCCATAGTAACTGAAGGAGATACTATAGTGAAAGAGATTGCAGATCATGTCATTGAGATTCCAGATACTGAAGAGGCTTTAACCCCTCTTTTAACAACAATTCCTTTACAGCTATTGTCTTATTATATTGCAGTAATGCGTAATTGTAATGTAGATCAACCAAGAAATTTGGCAAAATCAGTTACTGTAGAGTAATTTTACATTATCAATCAAATAAAAAAAGACTTAAATGATATATCATTTAAGTCTTTTTTTTTTTTTTACGCTATCATCACTTTTCTTAAAAACCTATTTCCCATTAAATGCACTCATGGTATTGGCTATACCTGCCATACCAAAAGATTTAACAAGTTCGCACGATTTTTCTAATCTTTCTTGAAGTTTTGTATTTTCTTCAGCATTCCATTTGCCAAGTACATAATCAATTTGACTTCCATTCTTAAATTCATCGCCTACACCAAA
The DNA here is from genome assembly GCA_002352665.1 of Flavobacteriaceae bacterium UBA2765. Classification (GTDB taxonomy): domain Bacteria; phylum Bacteroidota; class Bacteroidia; order Flavobacteriales; family Flavobacteriaceae; genus Aureibaculum. The sequence continues at coordinate 24,455 of DEIV01000080.1, read as the reverse complement.
TCTAAAACGAGGATAATTTTGTGTTAGTAAAGTTTCATTGATGTCTTTTAAGCCATTGTGTCCTCCAGCACTTCCTTTAGCTTTTAAACGAATGGTGCCAAAGGAAATATTTAAATCATCACATATAATAAGAGTATTTTCTAAACTAATTTTCTCCTTAGTCATCCAATATTTTACTGCCTTACCGCTAAGGTTCATAAAGGTTGAGGGCTTTAATAAGATAAATGTCCTGCCTTTAAACCTAAATTGACAAATAGCACCTAATTTTTTATTTTCAAATGACACCTTTTCTTTAGCAGCCAGTTTGTCTAAAATTTTAAAACCTATATTATGTCTCGTGTTTTCATAATCAACACCAATGTTTCCTAATCCGACAATTAAATATTTTTTCATAGTTGGCCTGGCATTTTTTTCAGCACTAAATAAAGATTTTAGTAGTTTGAGTATGTGCATCATTAAATTTTAATGATTGATTAAGGGTAAAAATAAAAAAAGCTTCGCGAAAGCGAAGCCCTTTTTAATAAATTCTAAAATAAATATTATTTATTCCGTAGTTTCAGCGGCTGGGGCTGCTCCTCCGCCTTCGCTTGGAGCTCCTTCAGCAGTTGCTTCTCCTTCTTCACCTTCTTCACCTTCTTCTTCTTCAACTTCATCAACTATAGCTGCACGTGCCATTCTTACTTGAACTACAACCATATCATCTGGGTGTAAAATATCAAATACATCACTTTTTAATTCTTCGGTAAATACTTTATCTCCAATAGTAAGTTCAGAAATATCTACTTTGATAAAATCTGGTAAGTTTGCAGGAATTGCTCTCACTCTTAAACTACGATTAGGAAAACGTAAGGTTCCACCATTCATAATACCAGGGGCACTACCTTCTAGTACAATTGGTATATTCATAGTAACTAGTTTGTCATCAAATAATTGATAAAAGTCAATATGTAATATTTTGTCACTTACCGGATGAAACTGAATATCTTGTAAAATGGCATTTAATTTTTCACCACTTTCCAGTTCAATCGTTGCCGTATAAACATTAGGAGTGTACACTAAATTTCTGAACGATAACTCATCAGCTGAAAAGTGAATAGGGTTTTCTCCTCCGTATAATACGCAAGGCACCTTTCCAGCATTACGTAAGGCTTTGGTAGCTACCTTGCCTACGCTTTCTCTTTTGGATCCTTTGATTGTAATAGATTTCATTTATTTATATTTAATTGTTTTTTAAAGGTTAATGAAATTTGTTTTTAACATCTCCGTTTGAATTAGAAATGTCTAAAGCTAACCTCATTGTTTTAGATTATTATTTACATTAAAAATTGTCCACTAATAGATTCATTTCCTTGCACTTTATGCATTATATCTGCAAATAAAGGGGCGCAAGATACTACTTTTATTTTAGAAATTTCTTTTTTCAAAGGAATAGTATCTGATATAATAAGCTCTTCTAATTTTGACTTTTCAATGCGTTTGTAAGCCTCGCCAGAAAGGACAGGATGTGTACAAATGGCACGTACACTCTTGGCTCCTTTTTCCATCATTAAATCTGCTGCTTTGGTTAGGGTACCTGCTGTATCAATCATGTCATCAACTAAAATTACATTTCTACCTTCTACGTTACCGATCAATTCCATATGCGAAATCACATTCGCTTTTAATCGTTGTTTATAACACACTACTACTTCGCTTTCAAGAAATTTAGAATAAGCATAAGCTCTTTTAGAACCACCCATGTCTGGGGAAGCAACAGTAATATCTGACAAATTTAAACTTTTAATTGCCGGTAAAAATATAGTAGAAGCGTAAAGGTGATCTACAGGTTTTTCAAAAAATCCTTGTATTTGATCAGCATGTAAGTCCATTGTAATAATTCTTGTAGCACCGGCAGCTTGTAATAAATTAGCTACCATTTTTGCGGCAATGGGTACCCTTGGTTTATCTTTTCTATCTTGTCTTGCCCATCCAAAATAAGGCATTACGGCCGTTATATGTCTTGCAGAAGCACGTTTAGCAGCATCTATCATTAATAGCATCTCCATTAAATTATCAGATGGAGGAAACGTAGAACCTATAATAAAAATTCTTCTACCTCTTATAGATTCTTCAAAAGCAACTTGAAATTCACCATCGCTAAAAATATTTTTTTTTGATTTACCGAGTTCACATCCATAGGATTTTGCAATATTTTCGGCTAATTCCAATGATTGTGAGCAGGCAAAAATTTTAGGTTTAGGCACCTTTTGTTTCATGGTAGTTGGTTGTGTTGTGTTTGTACCTTGGGTGGGAATCGAACCCACACTCTCGAAAGAACTGGATTTTGAATCCAGCGCGTCTACCAATTCCGCCACCAAGGCAATTAACTCGCATTATGCATTAGAGCTATGTAATGCGAGTTTAAGAGATTGCAAAAGTAAAAAATATTTTAGTTTTCTATTCATATTTTTAAACTAATAATAGTCGCATTGGTCATATCCATAAAAATTATATGAATATCGGTGAGTAATGTTGTTGTAAAACCATGACTTAAATATGTAAAAATTTAAGTTAAATTAAGTTAGTTTGATAATTTATTGTACTTTTAGTTGTTATTTAACCATCCTGATAAAATGATTACAAATACTATTATTAAGTATATTGCTATTGTTGTAATAATTACCAGTTGTAGCAGTGTTAAAAAAGTACATTTTTCTGAGCCTGTTGACACAACCACTAAACCCATTGCCCATCAAGTTAAACAAACCTATTCATTACCTGAAGTAGGCATTTATGCTAGTAATGAATTTGACGGAGCCAGATTAAACGGGTTTAAACAAGAAAACGATAGTACAGTATTGGTTATTATTCATCCTGAAAATATTCCAATTAATAATAGCCCCTATTACGCTTTTAAGACCTGGTCAAGTACTTCAAAGAGTTTTTATTTTAAATTTCAATATCCTAAAAGATATAAACATAGATATATTCCCAAATTAAAAATTAATGATGAATGGAGTATCATTGATTCTACACAAATATTTAAACATGATAGTATCGTGACTATTAAATTAAAACTGAATAAAAGTCCAATTACGGTTGCTGCTCAAGAAATTAATTCGTCTTCAGATGTAATGAATTGGTATACCGACCTTGTAAATGGAAAATACGATTATGTTAATATTCGCAGTGTAGGAGAAACAACTTTAGGAAGAAATATACCGGTGTTAGATATTTATAAGGAGGATACTAAAGATAAAGATGTTATTATATTGTTAACACGTCAACACCCTCCTGAAGTAACAGGTTATTTTGCGTTTCAAAGTTTTTTAAGAACTATTCTAAATAATGAGCTTGCTGAACAATTTTTAAATAAATATCATATCTTAGCTTTTCCGATTATGAATCCTGATGGCGTAGACTTAGGCCATTGGAGGCATAATGCCGGCGGTGTAGATCTTAATAGAGATTGGAGTAAGTACAATCAACCTGAAATTAGACAAGTAGTTAGGTATATCAATACTACTATAAAGGAGAACAAGACTAAATTGGTTTTAGGCATAGATTTTCATTCTACATGGTATGACGTTTTTTATACCAACACAGATCGAGAACAGACAGCTATACCAATGTTTATTGAAAATTGGTTTATGGCATTAGAAGAACATATACCAGATTATAAAGTAAATGAAGCCTCCAGTAATAGTAATAAACCTACATCAAAGGGTTGGTTTTTAAATGGCCATAAAGCAGTAGGCATTACTTATGAAATTGGGGATAAAACACCCAAAGAAAGAATAGCACTTATTGGTGAAATATCTGCCATACAAATGATGCAACAATTATTAGAACTAAATAACGAATAGTACTAATAATCAAAATAAAACTATTGACATAAATTCACAATTATTTGTAAAATTTATGCTTCAACTTTTTAAGACAATTGAATATTAACTAAACTTGATTAAACATGATTCGTAAATTAATTTTATTAGTGTTGATTATGCTGCTTACGAGTAGTATTATTTATGCACAGCGTACCATAACGGGTACGATTAGCGATATTTCAGGGCCTCTGCCTGCGGCGAGTATTGTTATTAAAGGTACAAGTACAGGTACTACAACTGATTTTGATGGAAACTATTCTATTGATGTTCCCAATGATGAAGCTACTTTGGTATTTAGCTTTTTAGGTTATACTTCAAAAGAAGTACAGGTTGCTGATCAATCTACAATTAGCTTAATTTTAGAGGAGGATGCCGAGGCATTAGATGAGGTTGTTGTTACAGCTCTTGGTTTTGTAGAAAAACGAGACAAAATTGCTTCTACATATTCTAAAATTGAAGCTGATAAATTAGTGCAACCAGTTGAGAATAAAATTATTGACGGTATTGCAGGTAAGGCTGCAGGTGTAAGTATCAATGCAACTTCTGGTGATCCTGGTGCTGGTTCAAATATCCAAATTAGAGGGACTAGTTCTTTAGGAGGATCTAGTCAGCCCTTGATTGTGGTTGATGGTATTCCCTTAAATAATGATAATATTTCCGGTTCTGGTGATAGTGATCCTTCTGCTGGGGTTTCACAACAATCACGTTTAAATGATTTAAATCCGGACGATATTGAATCTTTTCAGGTTTTTAAAGGAGCCTCTGCAGGAGCCTTATACGGTTCTAGAGCCTTGAATGGGGTAATAGTAATTACCACTAAAAAAGGTAAAGTGGGTAAATTTAGGGCAACTTTCTCTTCGGGGATTTCTATTGACGAAATAGCTTATAAGCATCCGCTACAAAAAACTTTTGGACAAGGTACCAACGGTAGTTATAGTCCTACCTCTGCTTTTTCTTGGGGTGACAGAATTTCAGATAGATCTGGAGGGGCTGATGATGTTGATACGTCTGGACAATTTTTTGAATCTTTAGTAACTGATAATGTTATTTATCCTATTAATAGTGGTGGAAAAAATTCTACAAATGTTTTTACTGAAGATAATTTTGACAAAGTATTTCAAAATGGAGTAACTTATGATAATCGTTTTACTATAAGTAGTGGTAATGAAAAAGGTACTTTCTTTTTAAGTGGCGGTCATGTAAGTCAAGAAGGGATAGTTAAAAGTAGTTTTTACAAAAAAACCAACTTTACGGTGAATGTTAGTCAAAATTTGACTAACAAGCTAACGGCTAATATAAAAGGAAATTATATCCATACTGGTTCTAATAGAACCCAACAAGGTTCAAATACTGCAGGATTATACTTAGGATTATTAAGAACAGCCCCGGATTTTGATATTACTGATTATAAGGGTAATTACCATAGTAGTTCTGGTGCCGTTACCCCCTTTCGTCACCGTTCTTATAGGAGGTATTTAGGGAATAGTGATAATGCCATTTATAATAACCCATTGTGGACGATCAACGAGCAGGAAAGCTCTGCTAATGTAAACAGATTGATTGGTACAGGGGAATTAAATTATAAATGGAATGATCATATCACTACTATCCTTAGAGGTGGTGTTGATTTTTATGCAGATTCCAGGGTTTATTTTTTCCCTTGGTATACAGCAGGTTCGGCTAGAAGATTTGGGTTGATAGATGATGAAACCATCAATAACCAAGAATTTAATGGCGACTTATTAACGAACTTTCAATATGAATTGACGGAAAAATTAAATACCAATGTAGTATTAGGCTTTGGTTTAAATGATAGAAGACGTAAACGCAATTATACCACTGCCGATAACTTTATAGCGAATTTTAGAAGCCCTTTAGATCCGGCAGAAATTGCACCAAAAGAGAATATATCATCAGAAACAACAAGAACTTTAAGAAGAAATATTCGCTTTTATGGTACTGCAAATTTTGATTATGCTGATCAATTTATTTTAACTGTGGGTGGTGCTTTTGAGAAACATTCATCATTACCTAAAGATAATAATGGTTTCTTTTATCCAAGTGCAGAATTTGGGTGGACATTTAGTAATGCTTTTGAAAATTCTGGTGAATTGTCCTTTGGTAAATTACGCTTGGCTTATGGTCAAGTGGCAAATGTACCTATAGCACATAGAGAGCAAACAGTTTTTGAAGTAGGCTCTTTTTCAACCTTTTCTGACGGTATTGCACTGGAAGATTTTGGTGGTGGGTTTCAATTTAATGAAGCTTTAGGTAATGCCAACTTAAGACCTGAGATTAAAACAGAATATGAGATAGGGCTAGATTTACGATTCTTTAATAACAGGGTGTCATTATCTACTACTTATTATACCAATAAGACTGAAGATGTATTATTGACCATTGCTATACCTCCATCACTAGGTTTTGATGAGATCTATGGTAATGGAGCTACTATTGAAAATAAAGGTTTTGAAGTTGAACTAAAATATAATTTTCTTAAAAATGAAGATTGGAACGCTTCTATTAGTGCGAACTTTAGTACTAATAAAAATGAGGTTACAAAACTTGAAGGTGGTGGTGTAATTAACTTCACATCAGGCAGTTCCATAATTTCGGTTGCTAAGGAAGGGGAACCTTTGGGAATTTTAATGACACAAGGTGCCTTGCGTGATGATAGTGGTAATATGATTTTAGATGCTAATGGTTTCCCTCAAGTTGATACAAGAGGAGATCTTATAGTGGGTGATCCAAACCCAGATTGGAGAGGTGGTTTACAATTCGATTTATCTTATAAAAACATAAGTCTATCCGCATTATTTGATACAAGTCAAGGTAATGATATGGCACAAAGAACCCGTTTTATTACTTCGTATTTCGGCACACATGCAGATGTAGGAAATACCATAACCTTAACTGAAGACTTGGTAAATCATGATGGAGATATAATTTCTGCTGGTACTTCCGTTAGAGGTAATGTAGGAAATTTTGGTGATGGAAATGTCTTATTAGACGAAAATTATTATAGGACTCTATATGGTTTTGGTGATGGTAAACTTAATGAGTTTGCAGTGGAAGATGCCAGTTGGACACGTTTTAGAGAATTATCATTATCATATAAGATAAACTCTGAAGGGTTTAAAAATGCGACAGGTTTTGAGTCAATTGAATTTACTGCATCAGGAAGGAATTTAGTAATTTGGACAGATGTTGTGGGTATTGATCCTGATATTAATCAATTTGGTGTAGGGAGAGGTAAGGGATTAGATTATTTCTCAAATCCAGGTGCTAGAACTTATGCGTTTGGAATTAAGTTTAACTATTAAAAAAAGAAATTATGAAGACAGTATATAAAATTTTGTTATCATTTGTTTTTCTATTCTCCGCTACAGCTTGCGATGATTATATAGATGTAAATGATAATCCGAATCAATTGACAGAAGTACCTTCAGGAGATTTACTATTAAGAGGAACCTTATTGGCCAATGCTCAAGTGCAACAAGGACATCTTTCTCGAGTTTCAATGTATTATACCGGTGGTTTAATTGGTTTGAATTTAGTACAGCAAACCATATATAATTATGACTATACTCCTGGTGATACTAATGGTACTTGGGGACATATTTATAATGGTATATTAGTCCAAAATAAAGAAATAAGAAGAATTTCTCCTAACTTAGATATGCTTTTGGCAATTATTGATGTCAATGAAGCTTTAGCTGTTGGAACCGCAGCTTCTTTATTTGGCGATGTACCTTATTCTACAGCCGTGCCGGATGGTGCGGGGCTAGATTCTCCAGATCCAACATTTGACGCTCAAGCAGATGTGTATGCTAGTTTACAGACCTTATTAGACCAGGCTATAACTTCCATAGATAATTCTACAACGGCTGTAGGAAGTGAAGATAATTATTTTAACGGGAATAAAATCAATTGGAGGGCTGCAGCAAATACGTTAAAAGCACGTTACTATGTACAAACGAAACAATATGCACAAGCTTTAACATATGTAGTTGACGGTATTAATAGTGCTTCTGGTACAATGAGTTATAATCCAATTGGTGAAGTTGATGGAAATAGTAATATTTTGTTCAACTTTGTAAATAGTAGCCGTGCCGGTGATATGACAGGAGAAGGTGCTTTTTATAGAGAATTAATAGATCCTGCCAATACAAATGGTAGAAATAATGCCAAAACCGATGAAACTGCACGCAGACAATATACATATATAGATGGTGATGGTGAGCAAACTGATGGTATTGATGATGCAGCAATGCCAATGAAATTGGTAAGTTTTGAGGAGAATCTACTCATTTGGGCAGAATGTTTGTTAAGAACAAATGATACCCAAGGTGCTATTGATAAATTAAATGAACTCAGAGCTCACTTAAATTCGGGTAATGCGTTTAACATTATAAATGCTACAGATACGTATAAGTATGAAGCATATGTACTAGCTGATTTTGAAAACGGAGGTATGGAAAATACCGATGGTATTGCCGTTGAAAGAGCTGTTTTAAGGGAGATTATTGAAGAACGTTATGTAACAGGTTTTAGTACTTTTATGCCTTTCAATGATGTGAGAAGATTGAAAGCTTCTGATAGCGATGTTATAGTACCATTTCCTTTAAATAATAGTACTACAACGGTAAACCCACAACGCTTGTTGTACCCTCAAGATGAGATTAACGGGAATAGTAACATACCAAGTCCAATACCAGATTTGTTTACATCAACTCCGGTAAACCAATAAAACCAAATTTTATGTTTGAAAAGAGGTTGTTTAAGTTTTTTAAGCAACCTTTTTTATCTTTAACTATATGAAACAGATACATCTAATTTTATTTTTGACTTTACTTTTAGTGCATGTTTCTTGTAAAACGGAAATTGAAGCGGATATTTTGATTAAAAATGGGATTGTATATAATGGCATTGATACCATACCAACTCATGCTGCTATTGCCATTAAGGATAATAAAATTGTATTTATTGGCAATGGTTCTCATATTAACTTTAATGCATTAAAAACTATAGACGCATCCGGAATGATAGTTTCTCCGGGGTTTATTGACCCACATACTCATGCTGATATAGATGTAAAAGACCCAAAGAATTCTCATAATCTCCCTTTTTTAATGCAAGGGATTACAACGGTTACTTTAGGGAATGATGGGAATAGTTATTATCCTACTCAAAAGTTTAAAACCTTATATGAGCAACAGGGTATAGGTACCAATGTGGTTTTATTGGTAGGTCATGGAACTATCCGTAAAGAAGTAATGGGTAAAAGCAATAAAAAAGCAACACCCGTAGAAATTGAAAAAATGCAAAACCTAATACAACAGGAAATGGATGCTGGGGCAATAGGTATGTCAACAGGGTTGTTTTATGCTCCCGGCAGTTATTCAAATACAGCGGAGGTAATTGCACTGGCTGAAACTGTTGCAAAAAATAATGGAATTTATGACACACATCTTCGAGATGAAAGCACCTTTAGTATAGGTTTGATTCCTGCAATTGAAGAAGCTATTGAAATAGGAAGACAAGCTAAACTACCTATTCATATTAGCCATATTAAGTGTTTAGGGGTTGATGTTTGGCATCAAAGTGATACCATAATTGGCATTATTGAAAACGCCCGATCGGAAGGAATAGCAGTAACAGCTAATCAATATCCATATGATGCTTCGGCTACCAGTTTAAAGGCTGCAGTAGTTCCACGATGGGCAGAAAGTGGCGGTATAGATTCTTTGTTTATAAGATATGATCAATCTAAATTAAAAGAGCAAATTTTAGAAGAAACTAAAAATAATATCATCCGTAGAGGTGGCTCTGAAAAATTATTAATTGTAAAAGCTGATGAACCTACTTTTGTGGGGAAAAATCTATTAGAAATTTCAAAACAATTAAAGCTTGAACAGGCTAAGACTGTTATTAAGATGCTAAAAACAGGTCAAATTAAAGTGGCATCATTTAATATGAATAATGATGATATTTCTAATTTTATGAAACAAGATTGGGTAGTAACCGGTTCTGATGGTGGTTCAGGACACCCCAGAAAATATGGAACTTTTCCTCGTAAGTATAACAAATATGTAAAACAAGAAAAACTTATTGATTTGGCCACTTTTATTAATAATAGTTCTTCAAAAACAGCTGAACTACTAAAAATTCCAAATCGCGGAAAAATTAAAGAAGATTATTTTGCCGATGTTATAATTTTTAATCCCAAAACTTTTAAAGATAAGGCCACATATACAAATGCTTTTCTGTTGGCTGAAGGATTAATTTATAGTATTGTAAATGGTAAAGTTATTGTAAAAAATGGTAAATTTAATGGTGAGTTAAATGGAAAAGTTCTAACGAAGTAAGTTTATCATGAAAAAACTTGTTGTATTTATCCTCTTTTTGCTTTTCTCAAACGTTTTGTTATCACAAACCGCAATGGGAGATATTGAAAGTTATATGGGCAATTTGATAGATAATGCTCCTGGAAACAGTGGTAATAATTATAATGAGCCTAATACGACCGAATTAACAACATGGAATAGTATTATCTCTGATATTTTAAATGAAAATATTGCCACAGCAAGAACTAATGCCAATACGCTTAATTATCAAATCACTGAATTTACCGATACTTCTCTTTCACCTAATCAAATATTTTATGTGCTAGAAGAAAAAAGCTCACAATCGAACTATTGGGGTATCTATGCTTTTAGTAAGACGCCCACAAGAAATAATTTAGTGATACAAGCACCACATTCTAAGTATGACACAAATACAGGTAAACAGGCTGTATATTGTTTTAAGAATACTATTGCAAGAGCAGTATTTATAAATGGAACACATCGTTGTAATAGTAATAATTTTTCTTCTTGCTCTGGTACAACTGGTGTTTGTGGATCTAGTGGTGAGTCATATAGAATTTCTGATCAAGCACATGTTACTAACTCAATGTTTCAAAAAACCACAGAAAATTTATTGAGTACTGTTTCTAATCCCGTTTTTGTTCAATTACATGGCTTCGGCAAAAGTTCTACTGATCCATATGTTATTATGAGCAATGGCACAAGGGAAACTCCATCTACTGATTATGCCACCTTAATTAAAGATGCTTTGCTGGTTGAAGATAATTCTTTAACTTTTAAACTAGCACATATTGATACAGGCTGGACCCGCCTTATTGGTTTTACGAATACCCAAGGGAGGCTCATAAATAATTCAACAGATTTTTGCAATACTTCTGCAACTGCATCATCAGGAAGATTTATTCATATAGAACAAGAGAAATTAAAATTAAGAAACGATGAAGAAGGATGGGCTAAAATGAGTAATGCTTTAATGAACGTATTTTCTAGTACACTTGGAACAAATAATTTTAATTTTGACAATAGTGTTGCCATAACTCCTAATCCTACCCTTGGTCAAATTAGCATAAGTGGATTAAATATTAATTCTATTGAAGTATTTAACGCAATAGGTCAACAATTATTAAAGCTCAACAGTTTTATAAAAAATGATAAAATATGGATTGATTTAAAAGCTTTTTCAAAAGGTATATATTTGTTAAAGATTAATTCTGACTACGGTGTGTCTACTAAAAAAGTTATTTATCTTTAATATAAAGTTCTTTAAAAAGATCATAATAATTATTATCAAATTGTAATGTCTAACACTATCATTTTTGTATTTTTGCCAAAAATTATAAAAAGAAAAAAATGAGTAAAAAGAATAATATTACTTTTGATGTATTGATAGAAATTCCAAAAGGAAGTAGAAATAAATATGAATATGATTTTGTGTTGAATAAAATTAGATTTGATAGAATGTTGTTTTCATCTATGATGTATCCGGGCGATTATGGTTTTATTCCAGAAACTTTGGCCTTAGATAAAGACCCTTTAGATGTACTGGTTATGGGTACAGAACCAACTTACCCTATGGTTGTTATGGAAGTTAGACCTATTGGCGTTTTTCACATGACCGATGAAAAAGGACCGGATGAGAAAATTATTTGCGTTCCTGTTTCTGATCCTATTTGGAATAAAAGTTTAGATATTTCTGATTTGAATCCGCATAGAATAAAAGAAATAGAACATTTCTTTCAGGTATATAAAGATTTAGAAGAGAAGAAAGTTGATGTTGGTGGTTGGGGTAATGCTGAAGAGGCTGTAAAAATATATCACGAATGTGTAAAAAGATATGATGAAAGTGAACACAAAAAAAAGAGAACATTTACAATTTAAATAGTAAATATAAATTCTAAAATTTAAAACCATCTTTAATTTAAAGGTGGTTTTTTTTATCTGCTATATTTTACTACTTTTAGCCCCATTAAAAATTAACTAAATCAAAGAAATATAATATGGAATTTATTGTAAATTATCTACCAGCCTTTGGGGTTTTGGCTCTTTTATTTGTATTCGCTAAGAATATGTGGGTTTCAAAACAAGACGAAGGTGACGCAAAAATGTCTAAAATTGCTAAGAATATTGCGGTAGGAGCAATGTCCTTTTTAAAAGCTGAATATAAAGTTTTGGCAATTTTTGTAGTAACAGTATCGGTACTATTGTACTTTAAAGGTAATGCTGAAGAAGGATCTAATGGAATGGTAGCAGTATCCTTTATAGTAGGTGCTATTTGTTCTGCTTTGGCTGGCTTTATCGGAATGAGAGTTGCTACTAAAGCAAATGTAAGAACTACCCAGGCTGCAAGAACATCATTAGGTAAAGCATTAGAAGTTGCTTTTGCCGGAGGTGCTGTAATGGGATTAGGTGTTGTAGGTCTTGGCGTATTAGGCTTGAGTGGATTATTTATGATATATAGTGGTCAAGGATGGGAAATAGGAGAAATATTAAATGTCCTTTCTGGATTCTCGTTAGGGGCGTCATCAATTGCGTTATTTGCTCGTGTGGGTGGAGGTATTTATACCAAAGCAGCGGATGTAGGTGCTGACCTTGTAGGTAAAGTGGAAGCAGGTATTCCTGAAGATCATCCTTTAAATCCGGCTACAATTGCCGATAATGTTGGGGATAATGTAGGTGATGTTGCAGGTATGGGAGCAGATTTATTCGAATCTTATGTAGGCTCAATTATTGGTACCATGGTATTGGGAGCAATTTATGCTACATTACCAGAATTTCAGGGTGCTTTTGACGGATTAGGAGCGGTATATTTACCATTAGTATTAGCAGCGGTGGGAATTGTAATGTCTATTTTAGGAACCTTTTTTGTTAGAGTAAAAGATGGTGGAAACCCCCAAACGGCATTAAATATTGGCGAATTCGGTTCAGCTGGATTGATGTTGGTGGCTTCATATTTTATTATTAATCAAATGTTACCTGAATCTTGGGTTGAAGCGGGAATTACATATACAGCAATGGGTGTTTTTTGGGCAACTATTGCCGGTTTGGTAGCTGGATTATTAGTGGGTAAAGTAACAGAATATTATACAGCAACAGGTAAAAAACCAGTATTGTCAATAGTAAAACAATCAGAAACCGGAGCTGCCACAAATATTATCGCCGGCTTAGGTGTGGGTATGATGTCAACTGCAATTCCTATTTTATTAATTGCAGCAGCTATTATGGTATCTCATCATTATGCAGGGTTATATGGTATAGCGATTGCTGCCGTAGGAATGTTAGCCAATACAGGAATTCAATTGGCGGTGGATGCTTATGGACCAATTTGTGATAATGCCGGTGGTATTGCTGAAATGGCAGAATTACCCAGTGAAGTACGTGAACGTACAGATAAATTAGATGCCGTAGGTAATACCACGGCAGCTATTGGTAAAGGATTTGCTATTGCATCTGCTGCATTAACAGCACTGGCTTTATTTGCAGCCTTTATGAAAACAGCTCACGTAACTTCTATTGATGTGTCTAGACCAGATATTATGGCTGGCTTATTAGTAGGTGGTATGTTACCATTTGTATTTTCTGCCCTGTCTATGAATGCTGTAGGTCGAGCCGCTATGGCCATGATCGAAGAAGTTCGTCGTCAGTTTAGAGATATTCCTGAGTTAAAAGCGGCTTTAGGTGTTATGCGTAAATATGATTCTGATATGTCTAAAGCTTCAGAAGAAGATAGAAAAATATTTGATGCTGCCGATGGAGTAGCAGACTATAGTAAATGTATTGATATTTCAACGAAAGCATCCATTAAAGAAATGGTATTTCCAGGTTTATTGGCTATTGCTGTTCCTGTAATTGTAGGTTTTGGTGGAAAATGGTTTGGCATTGGTGGAGCTGAAATGCTAGGTGGTTTGTTAGCTGGTGTGACTACTGCCGGTGTATTAATGGCGATTTTCCAATCTAATGCCGGTGGTGCTTGGGATAATGCTAAAAAAACAATTGAAGAAGATGGTCGTAAAGGAACGGAAACTCATAAAGCAGCTGTGGTAGGTGATACTGTTGGTGATCCTTTTAAAGATACATCTGGTCCTTCACTAAATATCTTATTAAAATTAATGTCAGTTGTTGCATTGGTAATAGCACCTAGTATTGCCTTAGATGTTGATGATATTATTGCTTATAATAAAGACAGTGCGACTACAATTGAGTTACATGAAAATAATGAAACTAAAGAAATGAAAGTTTTGGTAAAGAAAGAAAATGGAGAAAAAAATGCAACAGTTATTACTACAACCGAAGTTGATGGTAAAAAGGAAGTAACAGTTGAAACTATTGAGGGTGATGAAGTTGATCTATTAGTGGCAAATCACGAATAATAAGTACATATAAGTTTATATGCAAAAAGCATCCTGATTCTTTTTTCAGGATGCTTTTTTTTAAATTCAATTATCTCACTCTGTTTATATTTTCATCAATGTCTTTATTTTTATAAATAGATTTTTTTATATTTCCGAATGAATATTTTATGGAGCATGAAATTTCATGTGCGTCAGTATAAAAAACACTATTCGCCTTTATGTCATTCATAGTATAATTTTCTTTAAAAATCATTGTTTTAAAAATATCGTTAAAACCAAGTGTTAGATCCAATTTTTGAAATAATTTTTTTGTGATGGTTGCATTCAACACAAAAAGTGCATTTTTATTGAAAATCCCTTCATTGCGATTCGTCATTCCCCATCCATTTATAGAGATCGAACTAGAATTATCAATTTTAAAATGATGACGTGTATAATAATATAAATAAGGAGTTCCTTTTGCAACTATTGCATTAGGGTCAGATATCGTATTTATATTAAAACTTAAGACATTGGTTGAGTTCCAGAATTTATATTTGACAGGAAAGTTTAACTCAATATTTATACCGGATTCATTTTTGAAATTATTTGGAGAAATTGTAGTGCGCCTTGTAAAATCATTATATGTAAAATTATAGAATACGGGGTTGTTTGTATGATAATAACGCATGCTTAATGAATTCTCTTTATGCTGATAGCTTAAAGAAACCTCATCAGTAAAAGAAGGTTTTAAGTTAATATTTCTGCTAAATTCTAAAAACGGATTGATATAAGTTGTGACAGCACTGGTTGTAGTGTAATTAGGCCTAATGATACTTCTTGAATAATCTAAAGTAATATTTTTTAGACTATCAACTTTGAAACTAATCATGCCTTTAGGAAAGATGTTGGTATTATTTCTATCTATTAATAATGTATTTGATTTGTCAAACCCACCTTTAACTATAGCATTTTCTATTCGTAAACCTGTTACTATATCAAATTTACCGGTTTTACCTGATAATTGTGAGTATACTGCGAAATTTTCTTCCTTATAATCATAATTAGAATCAATCAACTCAGATGGATTAATAGTCTCAATTTGGGCAAAAGAGTTGGCCTTACCTTTATAAATGTTTGATCCCATTTCTAGTTTAATATTGTTTTTAAACTCTTTTTCAAAATCTACTTTTAATGAAAGAGCTTCTATATTGAATTCTTGAAGGCTAAGCTGTGTTAATATAAAAGATGTATCATTATAATTGTCAGTAATTTGGCTTGTTAGTTCTTGATTGTACTTAACATATTGAGCTCCTAAAAATAGATTACCCCATGAATTTAGAGATTTTGAGTAATTTATATTTGTACTTGAAAATAGTCTCCGATCTTTATTATCGCTATGAGTTAAAATGTAGTTTTCAATCGAATTTTCTTTTCGATAGGTTTTTGTATCAATAGGGAAAGGTGCCCTTTGAGCCCTTAATTTAGTGCTTATTGAAAAATAATCATTGGCGTTAATTTGAAAATAAATTCCACCTCCAAAAATAAATTGAGGCATTTTTATGGGAGCAGATTCGGCCAAAAAATTTGATTCAATATTTTCATCTAAAATAATAAAATTAGAACCATTGCTTTCCCATGGTCTTATTTGGTTGTATGATGCATTAAATTTTAATTCTAATTTATCTTTTTTCAGGTTAAAATTACTACTCAAAAAATTATTAAAATGCTTTTTGAAAGAAGCTGTTTCAGAAAAAGTTGCTTTAAAACCATCTTGAAGATTTTTTTTTCTAGTAATAAGAATTAAACTTCTGCCTTCTGCTTCGTACTTTACGGATGGGTTTTTAATAATCTCTATACTTTCAATAGCGTCTATTGGAAGGCTATTCAATTCTTCAAAAGAGATTTTTTGTTTACCTATGTAAATTAACGGATTCCCTTTTCCTATGATACTAATAGATTCTCTATTTGGACTTATCTGAACAGTCGGTAGCTTAGAGAGTAAATCCAAAGGATTTGATTCAGAAGAAAAAATAGTATTTTCTACATTGATAATAATATTTCCGTTTTTGTTTTCTATTGGTTTCTTGGTTGCCGTAAGTTCAACTTCTTCTAAAGTCGTTGTACTTTCCATCAAACTTATAGAAAGCTCGGTGTTTTTTTCGAGTAAAATAACTTTTTCGAATGCTTTAAATCCCAAACAAGAAATTTGTAAAATATAATTACCTTCTAAAATTGATTCAAAGTGGAACTCTCCATCTAAAATAGTTGTGTATTTAACAATCTTTTTACTTTTTGCTGATAATAAAAGGGCATCATCTACAGACACACTATTTTCTTGGCCAGCAACAATTCCGGTTAAGCTATAATGGTTTTGAGCAGTTAAAGTTTTGCCCATAGTTAATAATAGAAATATTTTTATTGCAGTGTTCATAATTGTGTTGGATAATAACACAAAGAACAATAAGAATATTAAGAATATAATTAAATGGAGGGTTGAATTAGGTACTAGTACCCGTGCTATTTTTAAATTTTAAACTCAATTCATTTCTATTAGAAACTTTAAGTTTATAATAAATATTTGTAATATGAGTTTTAACCGTACTTAGACTAATAAACAATTCTTTGGCTATTTCTTTATTGCTTTTGCCTTCAAGAATCAAGTTTCTAATATTTAACTCTTGCCTACTAAGTGTTGTTGGACTGAGCTTATTTTTTTGACCTTTTAATCTGTAAATAAAAAACAGTAATGCTAGAATAGCCAATGATAAAAACGAAATTACCCATTTACTGGAGGTATATTTTTTTTGAATATTTTCTTTTAAAAAAAGTGTTAATTTGTTTTCTAAGAAAAGATATTCCCTTGAATGAATTTCGCTAGACTTTAATTCTTTTAAAAGGTCTAAATAAAAATCAGAATTTAAAGCAATATCTTTATCTAATAAGTCCTTATTATTCAATTCTTTAATGCTAATTAACTTTACAGTTAAGATTTTCAGGGAATCCTTGGCGTAAATTCGCATTAGATTTAAATACTGATTTGAATCCTCTAGAGTTTGATATTTTTTTTCTGTGTAAACATTACTTTCAAAAAGTTTTAGTCTTTGCCACTCTTTATCAGCTTTGCTTGTGTTTTTATAATCAGAAAATGGAATAGTACTTTTTTTAAAAAATAAAGTATCTGTATTTGAAAGAATAAATAATTGTTCGAAACCTAAATCCTTATTATGGGTTAAAGTATCTTGATTTTTTTTAATAAATATTTTATAAATGTGTTTTCCTTGAGGAAGTTCATTGTCAATAGAAAAATACCCATCATTATCAATAACGGCTGTTGCAATTATTTTAAAAAACTCTTCCGAATGAATAGTATCACTAATTAATTGAGATAAATAGACCTTACGTTCACTTAATGTAGCATTTTTTTGAATTACATATCCAGCTATATTCTGAGCATAAAAGTTTGCACTACATAATAAAGCAAATAATGTAATATAAAATTTATTCATTTTTATTGAGCTTAGAACAGCCCATGCAGCTGTGCATCAATTTTATCTATTATAGTACCTAAATCTTCAGGATTATCTACAATATTAAGATTGTCTATATCTACAATGAGCAGTTTTCCTTTGGTGTAAGTAGATATCCAAGCTTCGTAACGTTCGTTTAATCTACTTAAATAATCTATACTGATTGTGTTTTCATAATCTCTACCACGTTTATGAATTTGACCTACTAAAGTTTGTATACTTGCACGTAAGTAAATTAATAAATCTGGTGGAGAAACCAATTTTTCCATTAGCTCAAATAATGTAGAATAATTCTGAGAATCTCTATTAGACATTAAACCCATGGCATGCAAGTTAGGAGCAAAAATATGAGCATCTTCATAGATGGTTCTATCTTGGATTATATTCTTACCACTTTCATGTATTTCTAATATTTGGCGAAACCTACTATTCAAAAAATAGATTTGAAGATTAAAAGACCACCTTTCCATTTCTGAATAAAAATCATCTAGATAAGGATTCTCTTCTACGGATTCGAAATGTGGAGTCCATTTATAATGTTTGGCCAATAGTTGTGTTAAGGTAGTTTTTCCAGCTCCAATATTTCCTGCAATAGCAACGTGCATTTTTTTGATTTTAGTTATTAAATATACTTAATTTTTTATAAAATTAATTACAAAAATAGTTGTACCGTCAAATATATACATATCATTTTTATTTACATAAAAACTTTGGATAGATATTTTTTCTTTAATATCAATTAACGATGTACTTTTATAATCATATTTATATAAATGGTTATTTTTTGAATAGACAATAGCATTATCAATAATTTTAACATCTGTAAAGTCATTCAAACTAATAGTTTTAATAAAAATTCCGTATTCATTAAATTGTAAGATACTTTTTTTGCCTACTAGCCAACAATCTTTATAGGAACTTATCATTTTATTTACATTAAATTCCTGTTGATAAGAGGATAGTGCCTGACTAGTATGTTTTATTTCGTTGGTTTGGTAATTATATAATTGTAAGGTGTCATCATCTAAACTATAAACCCAAAAATTATTATTAGAAGAACCGGATACAAAAGATATGTTTTTTGAAAATGAGGCGTTGTTAAAATTTATAGATGTTGTCAGTTCATTTAAGTTATTATCTAAAATAAGCACAGTATTAAAATCTTTATAAAACAACAGTATTTTTAACGGATTTTTGATATCGATAGAAGTTATTTTACCCAATTGTGTGTTGGTGTAAGTAAGTGTTTTTGTAGTGGTTTTTTTGTAGAAAGTATTGTTTTTTATAGCGTAAATATTTTCAAAATCATCTATTCCTATAAATTGATCTACATTAAGAGGTATCTTTTTAATGAGTTCTGTCTTTATAATACTATCTGTTTTTTGGGCATGGACAAAAACACATCCTAAAATAAAAAAAAAGATAACTATACGTTTCATGGTAAACAAAAATACTAAAATAAGTTAAACCAGTTTAGTTCCTTTTATTTAACCAATTCATAATTTTAAGATTACATACATATTATGAACAAGCTTTTAATTCCAAAAGCCTTAGGCAATTAGCTGTGCTGATTGTAAAGAAGCTTCACAAAAAAATATTACAGCCATGGAGAAATGGGTTAAACAAGGTAAAGTTGTAGATGAGCAATTTCCAGATCAATGTCAGTATTTTATTGATAAAATTCTAACCAATTATAAAATTACTAGCGAATTATATAATGATGTTTTACGTAATATCTAGCGTTAACACCAACAGTAGATTTTTCGCCTTGAACAGATTGATAAAAAATGCCTATTTTCGGTAAAAATTAACAATTTGAAGAAATTAGAACGTAGTTTATCTTTAACTTCAGTTATAGCCATTAGTATAGGAGGGATGTTGGGAAGTGGAATTTTTGTATTGCCAGGCTTAGCGGCTGCTAAAACAGGATCTTCAGTTTGGTTAGCTTATCTATTGGCTGCCCTATGTATACTACCAGCGGCCTTATCTAAATCGGAATTGGCCACGGCTATGCCGTCATCAGGGGGTACTTATGTTTATGTAGAACGGGCCTTTGGGCCCATATTTGGAACCATAGCCGGAATAGGTTTATGGTTATCTCTGCTTTTTAAAAGCTCATTTGCTTTGGTAGGTTTTGGGGCTTATCTAAGTATTTTAATTAATATAGATACTGCCCTTACCAAATATATTGCAGTATTTTTTTTATTGTTGATTTTATTGCTGAATATCTTTGGTGTAAAGAAAGTAGGGAAGGTTCAAATTGTGGTGGTTACTTTGAGTTTAATAACACTTAGTTTACTTTTTATTTTTGGATTGCCTAAGGTGAATTCAAGTTTATTAGATCCATTTCTTACGAATGGAAATTATGGATTGATTTCTACTGTTGCTTTTGTATATATTTCATATGCGGGTGTTACAAAAGTGGCAGCTATAGCAGGAGAAATAAAAAATCCAAGTAAGAACTTACCTAGAGCTATGATATTATCATTGTTGATAATGACGTCAATTTATGTGATGATTGCCTTTGTATTGGCAGGTAATATCCCTCTACAGAATTTAAGTACTGACATTAAACCAATATATACCCTTGCCAATTTATTAGGGGGTACAACTATAGGATATGCAGCTGCAGTAATAGGAGTCATTACATTAATTTCTATGGCAAATTCAGGAGTATTAGCTGCTTCAAGATTTCCATTTGCTATGGCCTTAGATAAATTGTTACCCGAATTTATGAGTAAAATTCACTCTAAATATTTAACTCCTGTAGTAACTATTATCATGACTTGCATGGTCATGACCTTAGTAATTTTATTTTTAGATGTTGAAAAAATTGCCAAATTAGCCAGTGCATTTATGGTTATGATGTTTATTGCGGTAAATGCAGCTGTAATTGTCTTAAGAGAAACAGCAGCACAATGGTATAATCCTCCTTATCGCTCACCTTTATACCCGTTTGTACAGTTATTTGGGATAATAAGTGGTGTTATTTTATTGGTGTTTTTGGGCTTAATGCCCTTTTTAGCCATCTTGTCCATTTTTATAATTGGACTTATTATTTATTTTAATTTTGGTAAAGCTGCGGTAAGAACAGGGGTTTTAAAAAAATATGGGCATAGACCGGCACTGTATTTATTATATAAAAGGAAACATAGAAAAAATAAAAATTATAGGCATCATCAATTTGAAAATCAACATAATTTAGATGGAAAGTTAGTTTCAGAGGCAGGGGTAGTAGTTTCGTTATTAGGCAACGAAAACTCACCTGAAATGTTGGTTGAAATAGGAGCGGCTATTAATAAAAAAGAAAAGGTACAAGTAGTAAATATTACAGAAGTGCCAAATCAAACTTTTTTAGATGCGGTGTTAGAAGATAATCCTAAAGTATCATCTTTAGAAAGACGTGTAGCCAGGTTGGCAGAATATCAAAAAATCGATATTGATTTTGAGGCAGCGGTTACCCATAATTTATCCAATACAATTCACGAATTAAGTAATCAAACCAATTGCGATTGGTTAATAATGGGTTGGAATGGAAGAGCCCATAATGGTATTTTGGTAAGTAATCCAATTGGTTGGTTGGTAACACATATCAATTCAGACTTTGCCCTATTTAAAGATAATGGCGTTAGGTATATTGGTAAAGTTGTGCTTGCATTAAGGCCCGGAAGAAGAGATAAAAATTTTATTGCTATTGCAGATAGAATATCCAATTTTTATAATGCCTCATTTACCTTACTCCATGTTGTAGATCAAAACACAGCTGATAATACTATTTTGCAAATGAAGGAGTTATCTTTAAGTTTATTAGAAAAGGCAACTTCTAAAAGTGAGGTAATTATTTTAAAAAGTGATGACCCTATTGAAGCCATTTCTAAAATGTCTGCAAGTTTTGATTTATTGATTTTGGGAACACCTCAAAGAGACAACTGGATTAGCGTTCTGTTTGGTACAGGTAAAGATAAATTTGCAGAAAAATCAGCTTGTTCTGTGTTGAGGTTAACTATGAAAGGAGCATAGTCTTTTTTAATTTTTTATATTAAATATTAATTAGTATTTTCATCAAAAAATTTATCCATGTTAGAATTGGCAGGTATTATAATTTTAGGCATTTTAGCCCAATGGATGGCTTGGAAATTTAAAATTCCTGCCATCTTACCATTAATTTTAATTGGTTTATTAGTTGGGCCTATTGCGGCTGAATTTTTATCTGAAGATGGTACCAAATGGATTGAACCTATATGGAATGGAAAAGAAGGATTATTTCCGGGCGAAAGTCTTTTTTATTTTGTTTCTCTTGCTATTAGCATTATTTTATTTGAAGGCGGTTTAACTTTAAAAATGAACGAAGTAAAAAATGTGGGACCTGTTATAACTAAATTAATAACTATTGGTTCTATTGTCACATTTTTTTTAGCTGCGTTAGCAGCCTACTATATATTTAATTTAAGTTGGCAAATTTCGTTTTTATTCTCCGCTTTAATTATAGTAACTGGCCCAACTGTTATAACGCCAATTTTAAGAAATATACCATTAAAAAGTGATGTGTCTGCTGTATTGAAATGGGAAGGTATTTTAATAGACCCTATTGGTGCCTTGGTAGCAGTATTGGTTTTTGAATTCATTTCTGTTGAAGGTGGAGGAGAATTTACTAAAACTGCACTTGTAGAGTTCGGTAAAATTGTACTTTTTGGCTCAACTTTTGGATTTACTTTTGCACATGCATTAAATTTTATCATCAATAAAAAATGGGTACCCCATTATTTATTAAATGTTCTTTCTTTAGCCGCTGTGCTAGGTGTTTTTGTACTATCTGATGCCTTTGCCCACGAATCCGGCTTATTGGCTGTAGTGGTAATGGGTATGGTATTGGGCAATTCAAATTCCACTTACCTTAAGGAATTATTATACTTTAAAGAATCATTAAGCGTTTTACTCATTTCTATTTTATTTATTCTTTTATCTGCCAATATAAATATTGAGGATCTATTACTAATTTACAATTGGAAAACAGCGATTCTTTTTGCCATTGTCGTTTTTGTAATTCGCCCTATTGGAGTCTTTTTAAGTACCTACAAATCTAGTTTACATTTTAACGAAAAATTATTTATAAGTTGGGTAGGACCTCGTGGTATTGTGGCTGCCGGAATCGCTTCGTTATTCGGATTGAAATTGGCTAAAAATGGAGTAGCCGGAGCTGAATACATTACTCCTTTAGTATTTATGATTGTGTTAGGTACGGTTTTACTCAATGCTACTACCGCCAGAATGTTCGCCAAAGTAGTAGGAGTATTTCTAACCAAATCTGAAGGTATTTTAATTTTGGGAGCCTCAGGGCTTTCAAGGTTGATTGCAAATTATTTAAAAACCAATGGCAGGCACGTAGTGTTAATTGATAGTAACCAGAGTAATATTGATAAATCTAAAGAATTAGGTTTAGAAGCTATCAATACTAATATTTATGACGATACATTGGGCGATAATATTGAATTAAATGATGTAGGTTATTTAATGGCTTTAACGGCTAATGCAGAAATTAACGATTTTGCCATTAACAAATTTCATGATCAATTTGGCGAAAACGGATCTTTTAGATTGATATCAGCCAATGAAATGAGCGATAGTGGTAACAACCCGAAAGTTGGATTGTTTTCTCATACAGATGATTTTGTTTCGTTGGATGAATTGGCTAGAAAATATCCGAAAATACATGAAATTAAATTAGAATCAAAAGAGCATTATGACGCTTTAATTGAGTTGACAAATAATGATGCTGATATTGTACCCATTTTCACTAAGAATAAATCAGGCGTTTTAGAAATAATATCTTCTTATAGCAAGGATGTTAAAATTGAAAATGGTTCTTCTTTGGTATATTTAGGGAAAAACATAAAATAGTAAGTATATTAATTCTATATTTCTTGAAGAGTAATTCTCTGGACTTTAGCTATGCAACCATTTGTCATAGTAATATCTTTGTTTTTTTCAAGCTTTTATGAATAGATGATATTTATTCTGAATGCGTATCTTATTTACATAAATTTATGTTATTATATGATCTTTTTACAGTCAAATTATTCATATATTAACTATTTTAGCCGTATATAGAATTCTAAACTAATGCTTAAAAATCATTTTCTTTTATTGATTAAAAAGTTAAAAGTTTCTTTATTGGATCTAATGCCAATAATTGTAGTTGTGGTTTTCTTTCAGACTGTTGTAATTCAACAACCGTTTCCGCAAATAGGAGAAGTTTTAATTGGAGTTTTATTTGTAGTTTTTGGATTAATGCTTTTTATTGAAGGCTTAGAAATGGGTTTATTTCCTATTGGAGAAGCATTGGCTTATGCCTTGGCTAAAAAA
>DEIV01000111.1 GCA_002352665.1 Flavobacteriaceae bacterium UBA2765 | reverse complement strand
CCATGGGAATGTTGCTAATCAAAATCCTTCACAATTGCAATGCAATTGTGAATTTTTAATTTTCAAAACTTACAAAAATAAATTTTTGACATTTTGAAAATTAAAAATCCTTTCAAACTAAGTTTGAAAGGATTTTGATTTGTCGGGGTGAGAGGATTCGAACCTCCGATCTCCACGCCCCCAGCGTGGCACTTTAAACCGGACTAAGCTACACCCCGAATAAATTATTATCTTCTAAATATCTTTTAGCTCCTCTTTTTTTAATTTTCTTTTCTAGAAAAACCGCTTCATTTCTTGATAAAACTTCAATCTTTAATATCAATTTCCATGGTATTCCATGTTTTGTTGATTTCACTAAACCTTTATTATGTCGTATAATTCTAGCGTCAAAATTTTTAGTTTGCCCAATATAATATCGATTAGAGGAAATACTAAAAATTATATATACCTCATATCTTTCCAAATCATCTTTAATTTTTTTCTGATACTATGTCCGATCTCCACACCCCAGCGTGGCACTTTAAACCGGACTAAGTCCTGCCACGCCAAAGCGTGGTACACCCCGAAATTTTAAAATTAAAAAATCTCAATCAATTAACAATGTGAAACAAAAAACTTAAGCACATCTTAAACGCATTTTGATGAAGAAAGTAAAAAAACCACTTCTCTCAAAGTGGTTTTTTTATAATTAAAAATAATTAATTTATTTTCCAGAATCTTCTTCAGTACCTTCCTTGTTACCAGTTTCTTCGATAACTTCTTCTCCATTCGGTTCTGTTTTATTCTCTTGAGCTACTTTAAACTCGGTACGCCTATTTAATTGATGATTAGCCACACTACAACGTACTCCATCACTACATTTATTCACCAATTTCGTTTCTCCTAGACCTTCACTTGTCAATCGACCGGCATCTATACCTTTTGAAATTAAATAGTCAATGGTTGATTTTGCTCTACGCTCAGATAATTTTTGATTGTATGATTTTCTACCTCTAGAATCTGTATGAGACGTAGCATGAATTTTCATTTGAGGATATTTATTCATAACCTCTATAACTTTGTCTAATTCTTCAGCGGCATCCGGGCGAATATTCCATTTATCAAAATCAAAATAAATAACATTAATATTAACTAACACTTCATCTCCTACTGTTTTAAACTCAGGTTCTAATTCTAAATTCTGTTCTATAGCAGGAGCATCAATATCATTTACTGTACTAACTTCTTGCTCTTTTCTTAAAAACCCATCATTTGTACCTACTATAGTATATTTACTGTCACATGGTACGTCAAAGGTATAACTTGCATCTATTTCATCTGCAGCTGTAATTTGTAATTGTTTTCCTTCACTATCTAAAATAGCAACTAGAGCTCCAGGTAATAACTCTTGAGTTTCTATATTTCTAACAATACCTTTTACCGTTTGCAAACATTCTATAAATAGTTTTTCATCAACTTTAAAAGAATAAATATCATCATCTCCTTTACCTTCTTTTCTGTTTGAAGAAACATAACCCTCATGTTCATCTCTCAAAATATAAGCAAAATCATCCTTAGGGCTGTTTAGAGGTTCCCCTAGATTTATAGGAGTAGATTCTGAATTGTCATAAATCTTACTTGCAAAAATGTCTAAATTACCATAACCCTCATGCCCGTTAGAAGAAAAATATAAAATATTATCCTCATCAATATGAGGAAACATTTCTCTTTCTTCTGTATTTATTTTTGGACCTAAATTTTTAGGCTCACTATACGTTCCGTCTTTATTAATATCTACTACAAAAATATCGGTTTTACCAAGCGTACCTGGTCTATCCGAAACAAAATATAATTTAGTCTCATCATTACTAAGGGTAGGTAGTCCTGTTTGAAATTCATTATCATTAAATGGTAATTTTTCAACATTTGTCCATTCTCCTTCCGCATTTACAGCCGCTTTATACAACTGAATATTATCAAACCCTTTAGAACTTTTAATTGATTTATCTTTAGCATTATAATTGTTTGCCGTAAAATAAACAGTTTTTAGATCTTTAGTAAATGTAACTGAAGCCTCATGTTGTTTTCTATTTACATCACCAAGTAAACTTCTTTTATTAATAATTTGTCCGGTACTATCAATATCACCAATAAACAAATCTAAATAAGGTTGGTCGTTACCATCCCAATTTCTTCTAATTATAGCCACTTTTTCAGTAGGAGAAGCAAAAACAACTTTATTTGGTCCAAAAAAGTTTACACCAAAATCTGAATATTTGGTATTTACATCTAATAGCCTGATACTATGTTTACCGGGTGTAGATTGTGCCACCAACATCATGGTGCATAAAAATAAACTAAGGGTAATAATTTTTTTCATAACTTTTATTTATTCAATATAAATTTTAATATTAGCAAAATTCACAAACTAAATCTCTGGTTTTTAGGGGATATTATCTAAAAAGTTTAAGATTATAAAAAACAAATTTAACAAATAAATTTTAACACAAATAAAAACTAGGGGTAGGTTTTATAAAAATTAAATACAAATGTTGTTATAATACTGATTTTGTGATTGTTATAAAATTTATTGTTGTAAAATTATTTATTTTTCTCTTTAAGCTTAATTGTATCTTTAAACGCTATATCATTATAGTTTAATTTCCAACCAAACGTACTCACCATTTGTTCAATAATTTTAACGGTATCTAAAGCTTTTGATTTTGCAGATAGTAACAATTCGCTATCTGGAATTTTTTCTTCAATATTTATCTTAACTTTTTTATTAAGTTCGCCTAAATCTACAGCTGCAAATTTATTAAAGAAGCCATGTTTAACATCGTAATATTGAATGTCAGTTTCTATCCCCAGAATTTCAGGATCTGGAAAATATTCTAAAACCAACGTTTTATTGTTAGGGTTTGATTGTAATTTTATTTTTTTCATATCAAAACCAATAAACACTTTAGCATTGGCTAGAACAATAGCTTTCTTTTTACTGGTAATTAAATTTAAAAACACATCTTTTACATCCTCAAAATGCATAATTTCAGAAAAGTCGCCTTCTACAGTAATCATTTTAGATACATTTCTAATTTTTTCTAAAAGTACAACAGATTGTTCTTCAGTTTTATGCTTAGAAAATCTCTTTCTATAAATAAATACGATGATACCTAAAAATAAAACGCCTACAATTATACCTAATATAAAATCCATTATTTGTCTATTAAATGGTTCAAAGATTGCACTTTTTTTAAACTATTTATAATTATCCGCAGTAAATTACTTCTTTCCTCTTAACATTTCACGTTTTCCCGGTGGTCCCGGTAATCTTTCAACTATAAATCCAACTTCTTGCATTGCTCGTCTTACACTACCTTTTGCCGAATAAGTTACTAAAACACCATCTTTTCTTAAGGCTTTATACATAATATTGAAAATTTCTACTGTCCATAATTCTGGTTGGACCCTAGCTCCAAATGCATCAAAATAAATTAAATCATATTTATTTACATCATCTATCTTATCAAAAAATTGTTCTTTTTTAGTCAAAGAAAATCTTACTGCAAAGGTATGTTTTTTACTCCACGATAATGAATGCATTTTTTCAAAAACCGCTTGCTCATTAACTACATTAAGTCTGGCCACATAATTTAATTTCTGAATCTCCTCTGGCACAACAGGATAAGCTTCAACTCCTGTATAGTCAATATTTAACTGTAATTTTTTAGCTTCTAAATAAGTAATAAAAGCATTTAAACCTGTACCAAAACCAATTTCTAAAATGCTAATCTTATTGGCTTTTTTAAATTGATATAATCCATTATTTATAAATACATGATAGGCCTCCTGTATAGCGCCATGCTTAGAATGATAATGTTCATCCCATTCCGGTAAATGAATAGTTGATGAACCATCAGCAGTAATCAAAATTTCTCTTTTCAAAATTAGTGAATTAACAGTTTTTTTATCTTAGGAATTGGCCCAACACATCTCGTTTCATGGCAAGCAATACAAGTATTTATAGATTTATTAAAATTCGCAATAGTAGTACTAGAGGGTAATCCATAAATTTTCTCTTGAAAATAAATAAATTGTTTAGCCAGGCTGTCAAATTCTGCATTACGTTCAGAAGGGTCAGTAAGAACAGCAGAATGAATATTCAAAAAATCTTTCGGAAAAGGTAAAATACTATCCTTATTTATCACTTTAATTCTTACATCCTTATTGACCTCATACATGCTACGCATCAACAATGCCATTTCAGATGGTTCATACATCAACATTTGATCTTCAAGTTTTTCCTTATTAGGATTTGAATTACACGATGGTAATAAAATAAGAATAAGTAAGAGTACTAATCTATACATTATTTTTTCATTAATACCCCTTCAGCCTCAAAAGCATACGTAAATTTAGGTTCAATTATAGCGGCTATTTCTTCATTTGTTTTACCGGCATCCTTGGCATAATGCTTTAATTCATCAACAGAAGTTCTCGTTACATAAGCTTTGCCACTAACGATAACATCCTTTTTATCGGCATCTAATGGTACAAAAAAACCATAATCTTTAAAACGAACCATAGATTCCTTTTTACTTCCCAAATCTAATTTCATCCAACAACCTTTTGATTTACAAACCTCATTAATATTTGACGCAAATTTCACTTGAATAGTATCTCCATCTTTAAGGTTATCAAACTTATCTGCCATTTTTTCTTTTGAAATTACATTTTCAGCCGTAATTTTTTCTCCAAAAGACGCATAGGCAATCTCTTCTTTTACCGTTTCTGTATCCTTTTTTTGAACTTCTTTACAAGAAACTACCAAAATTAAAAAAAGCAATGCAGTAAATATTATTTTCTTAAATATTTTGATACTAATATCATAATCCATTTGATTCAATTTTAAAAAACTCATAATTATAATTATTTTAGATAACAAAAGTAAAAAAATTACTGAAACAAATTTAAATATGTATTTTTGTACTATAAAATACACATTATGAGTGCAGAAATCTTAACCCAAATAGCTATTGAAAAAGCTAAACAATCTAAAATTTCTCAGGTTGATTTTAATAATTTGCCATTTGGTCAAATATGTTCAGACCATATGTTTGTTTGTGATTATAAAGATGGCAAATGGCAACAACCAGAAATTATACCCTATCAAAATATTAGTTTAGACCCATCTTCCAAAATTTTTCATTATGGTCAATCGGTTTTTGAAGGGATGAAAGCCTATAAAGATGAACAAGATCAAATTTGGTTATTTAGACCTTTGGAAAATCAGAAACGTATCAATATTTCTTCAGAAAGGTTAGCTATGCCTGCTTTTCCTGAAGATTATTTTATGGATGGATTAAAAACACTATTAAAAATTGATAGTGATTGGATTCCGCAAACCGAAGGTAGTTCTTTATACATAAGGCCTTTTGTATTTGCTACAGGAAATGGTTTTCATGCCTCGCCAGCTGATGCCTATAAGTTTGTAATTGCTTGTTCCCCTTCCGGTCCGTATTTTTCGGGTAAAGTAAAAGTACTCATAGAAGAACAATATTCTCGCTCTGCAAATGGTGGTGTGGGATTTGCCAAAGCCGGTGGAAATTATGCTGGTCAGTTTTATCCAACACAATTGGCTAAAGAAAAAGGATACCAACAAGTAATTTGGACTGATGACAATACTCATGAATATATTGAAGAAGCTGGTGCTATGAATATTTTTGTAAGAATTGGGGATACTTTATTGACTGCACCAATAAGCGATAGGATCTTAGATGGTATTACTCGTAAAAGTGTTATTGCAGTAGCTGAAGATGAAGGTATTCCTGTTGAAGTAAGAAAAATTAAAGTAATTGAATTGATTGAAGCCTCAAAAAATGGTACTCTAAAAGAAATGTTTGGAGCGGGTACGGCAGCGGTAATTTCTCCTATTTCAGGATTTGGGCATAGAGATAATGATTATGACTTACCTGAAGTAGAAAATAGCTATGCTGCTCGTTTTAAAAAACGCATCACAGATATTCAATATAACCGAGCCGAAGATAAATTTGGATGGAGATATAAAGTGTAACATCCAGCATTCCTGTCAAGGTAGGAATGCTGATTTTAGTTTAAATGTTTCAAATCATTTATCCAAAATATTGGCAATATTTGGCCTAAAGTAATTTGGACCTTTCAATACTTTACCATCTTCACGATAAATAGGCTTACCATCTGCTCCTAATTTACTCATATTACTCCTTTGTATTTCATTAAAGACTTCTTCAATTTTATGTTGCATACCATGTTCTATAATGGTGCCACATAGTATATACAACATATCACCCAAAGCATCGGCTACTTCAATTAAATCATTATTTTGTGCTGCTTCTAAATACTCTTCATTTTCTTCTTTCATCAAATCAAAACGCAATTGTAATTTTTTTTCAGACAAATTAGATGTTGGTGATTCTTTAAACCCTAAACCAAAGGCCGTATGAAATTCTTGTACTGCTTTTATTTTATTTTTCATGTTTAAATTTTACTTTAAGACTTATTTTAGATACCTCCAGCTTAAGCAGGACAATCGAGCTTACTTAATATTATAAATACTTCATTACTATTTTGGCAGGAGCAATTCTAACTAAAATGGCTACCAACCTCCATCTCTTAGTAATATATGCTTTTTTCTTTTTTCGTTGTATAGCTGAAAATACTTGTTTGGCGGCCTTGTCTAAGGGTGCTTTCCAAAAAGTATCACCTGTTGCCATTTTAGTTTCAACAAAGCCTGGAACGATATCAGTTACATAAATTTTAGCCTTTTTTGTACGCTGTGCTTTCATCCACAATGATTCTAAATAACTATTCATAAAAGCTTTTGACGCAAAATAACAAGGCACATGTCTATTCCCTCTAACGCCTGCAATAGAT
This sequence comes from Flavobacteriaceae bacterium UBA2765, assembly GCA_002352665.1. Taxonomy (GTDB): domain Bacteria; phylum Bacteroidota; class Bacteroidia; order Flavobacteriales; family Flavobacteriaceae; genus Aureibaculum. The sequence goes on along the minus strand of DEIV01000111.1, from coordinate 27,206 downwards.
GAAATACCTACCAAATGTCCATGTCCTTGTTCTTTAAATAAATTATAAGCCAAGCCGAAAACCTTAACCGCTCCGGTCACATTTGTAGCAATTGTTGGCACTTCTTTTTCCCATTCTAAATCATAATTAGGACCACCAACCCCTGAGCTATACACTACTAAATCTATCGTACCCATTTCTTCAATGACTTCCTGAAAAACAACATCAGTTGCCTTTACATCTGTAGCATCATGTTGTTTTGATATATATTTATCTGGATTAGTGGCTTTTAATTCTGCTAACTTTTCCGCTCTCCTACCCGTTATTGCAACGGTATAACCATCATTCACTAATAATATGGCCAATTCTTTACCTATACCTGATGTTGCTCCAAAGACAACCGCATTTTTACTCATATAATTAAGGTTTTGTCCATAAAAAAAATTATTTTTACGCCTATAAATATAAAGGAAATATGTTTAGTACTGGTCAGAAAATATTTGGACTCATATTTGCCATAGCTTTTATCCTAATTATAATTTGGAGCTACAGAAAAGATCTAAAGTTACATCAACTATACTATAAAAAGGTATGGATAGTTGGTATAAGTATTATTTTTGTAATTGGTTTATTTGCCATACTCACTTTTATCTTGCACAAATAATATAAATTACTTCTGCTTAACGGAAATAATTTTTACAGGACAAGCTTCTTTTGCCTTCATGTTATTTTTCAGAATAGTATCATCTGGAGATTTCAACGTAAAAAAACCTTTTTTTTCTTTGCTATGTAACAATACGGATTTTCCATCTTTTTTAGACATTCTAAATTGTTCAGGAGCAAATTCTACACAATAATTGCAACCAATACATTTGGCTCTTTGAAGTGTTATAACAACCATTATACCTGTGCAAATTCTGTAGCCACAATTTTGTAGAGTTTATCAGATGGGCGAACTCTAAATTTTAACGGTATAGTTACCGAATCTCCTTTAGAAGCCAAGTTTCCTTTTTCATCATTAACAAACATTTCTTCAATTTTCATTTCTTGAGCACCTGTAGTTGGGCCCGTTATGAGTATGGTATCTCCTACTGATATATCATAAGCTTCTACTTTAAATTCGCCAATACTTGGTTTTGCAAAAAAATGCATACCCTTACCAACATATACTTTTTTTTGTGTAGCATGAGAACCTGGTTCCTTACTCCATTCTCCTAATTTTTGTCCTAAATAATAACCATTCCAAAATCCACGATTGTAAACCTTTTCGAGATCTTGCATCCAAGAGATTACTTTTTCTTTATCATAAGTATCATTCGCCAAACTATCTATGGCATCTCTATAACACCTAATTACATTTGCCACGTATTCAGGAGCTCTCCCCCTACCTTCTATTTTTAAAACTTTTATTCCGGCATCGGCTACTTGATCTAAAAAATCTATAGTACACAAGTCTTTTGGAGACATAATATATTCATTGTCAAGCTCCATCTCAAATCCAGTTTCTTGATCGATCACCGTATATTTTTTTCTGCAATTCTGTTTACAAGCACCTCTATTTGCCGAAGAATTATGAGCATGTAAACTCATATAACATTTACCGGAAACCGCCATACACAGCGCTCCATGTCCAAATACTTCTACTTCAACCAAACGACCTCCAGGGCCTTTAATTTGTTCAATTTCTATTTGTTCTGTTATTTTTTTTACTTGACGTAAACTCAATTCTCTACTCAATACAATAGTATCTGCAAACATGGCGTAGAATTTTACCGTTTCAATATTTGTGATATTAATTTGGGTGGAAATATGCACTTCCATCCCAATACTTCTCGCTATAGAAATAACAGCTTGATCCATGGCAATAACCGCAGAAATATTAGTTTCCTTAGCTTTGGAAAGTAATGTCTTTACAATAGATAAATCGTGATCGTAAATAATAGTATTTAATGTTAAATAGGTACGAATCCCTTTCTGACTACATCTATCTGATATTTCACTCAGATCATCCATAGTAAAATTAATGGATGCTCTAGCTCTCATATTTAATTGTTCAACTCCAAAATAAACCGAGTCGGCACCATTATCAATAGCAGCTTGCAATGATTCAAAATTTCCGGCAGGTGCCATTAATTCTATTTCTTTATGCTTTTTCATGATTTTATTTCTTATAATGCAACACGTCTGATCGACCTTTTTTAAAAATTTTATTACTATTATGTGTTCCTTTTCGAAGTGCTTTTTGATCTACAAACGGTAAATTATATACTTCTTGACAAGCTTTAGAACAACAGCCTTGCATCTTATCTTTACAAGCATCACATTGAATAAATAATAAGTGACAGGCTTCGTTTTCACAATTTACATGCACATCACAACGATTACCGCATTGATGGCAATTAGAAATTACATCTTCTGAAATTCGCTCCCCTCTTCTATGGTCAAAAACAAAATTCTTACCCATAAATTTATTCTCAATATTCTCAATTTTGGTTTGTCTAACATATTCAATAATTCCACCCTCCAACTGAAATACATTTTTGAATCCCTTATATTTATAATAAGCACTGGCCTTTTCACAACGAATACCTCCGGTACAATACATCAATAAATTTTTGTCATCCTTATGTGCTTTTAAATCTTCTTCAATAATATCTAAAGAATCGCGAAATGTATCTACATCCGGGGTAACAGCACCTTTAAAATGACCTATTTCACTTTCGTAATGATTACGCATATCAACACACACGGTATTCGGATCTTCCAATAAGGTATTAAATTTTTCAGCATTTACATGTATTCCTATTCTGGTAACATCAAAAGTGTCATCATTTAAACCATCAGCCACAATTTTATCTCGTACTTTTACCTTCAGTTTTAAGAACGATTTATTATCCTGTTCAACAGCAATATTTAATCTAACATCTTTTAGAAATGGTATGGTATCAAGTTGGTCTTTAAAATCTTTAAAAATATCGGCTGGTAATGAAAGTTGTGCATTGATGCCCTCATGGGCAACATAAATTCTACCCAACACCTCAAGTTCATTCCATGAAACAAATAAGTGATTTCTAAATAATTGCGGATTGCCAATTTTGGCATATTGATAGAAAGACAATGTTAATCTCTGCTTACCTGCGGCTTCAATTAATGTTGCTCTTTCTTTTGCACTTAATGTATTGTACAGTTGCATGCTATACTTTTATTAAATTAAATGAATTTTTTATTTAGTGGCAAAAATAATCTTTTTACACTTTTTATGCCAAAAATTATGACAATTTAATCGAATTTGATAAAAATTCAACTTTAAAAGTCTTTTATCATTGATATATAATTGCATTTCAAACTTTTTTACAACCTTTGTAAATCAATATAAAAATAAAAAGAATGAGAGTTGCAGTTGTAGGAGCTACCGGAATGGTGGGCAATGTAATGTTAAAAATTTTAGAAGAAAGAAATTTTCCGGTAGCAGAATTGATACTTGTTGCGTCTGAAAAATCGGTAGGTAAACAAATTAGTTATAAAGGGCATAACCATACTATAGTGAGTTTACAAACGGCGGTAGATATGCAACCTGATATTGCTTTATTCTCTGCCGGAGGTAATACTTCTTTGGAATGGGCACCAAAATTTGCTGAAGTAGGTACAACAGTCATTGATAATTCTTCTGCTTGGCGGATGGATGCTAACAAAAAACTAATAGTACCTGAAATTAATGCCAACATACTGACTGAAAATGATAAGATTATAGCTAACCCCAACTGCTCTACCATACAAATGGTAGTTGCTTTGGCTCCATTACATAAAAAATATCAAATCAAACGTCTGGTAATATCTACATATCAGTCTATTACAGGTACCGGGGTAAAAGCCGTACAGCAATTGGAAAATGAGTATAAGGGTGATAAAGGTGAAATGGCCTATCATTATCCTATTCATAGAAATGCAATACCACATTGCGATGTTTTTGAAGAAAATGGTTATACCAAAGAAGAAATGAAATTGGTAAATGAAACTCAAAAGATCTTAGATGACAGAACTATTGCGGTAACAGCTACTGCGGTCAGAATTCCAGTAGTTGGCGGCCATAGTGAATGTTTAAACATTGAATTTGAAAATGAATTTGAAGTAGGTAATATTAGAAAATTATTAAATGTATCTCCTGGTGTCATTGTGCAAGATAATGCGGATACCAATACTTACCCTATGCCTATTTATGCTCATGGTAAAGATGACGTTTTTGTTGGTAGGATCAGAAGAGATTTATCACAACCAAATACACTAAATATGTGGGTCGTTTCAGACAACTTACGCAAAGGTGCAGCTACAAATACTATTCAAATTGCTGAATATTTGGTGGAGCATAATTTAGTGAGCAACAAAATCTCATCCTAAAAAAATTCAATTGGTAAATTTGGATGAAAAAACCATTTGTGTTTTCAATCTAGAGAAAAGGATTTTTAATGTGAATAATTACATGTATTAAAAAATGGAATCTATTATTTAAGAACAGAGTCCACCTAAAATAAATTTTAGCTGTAAAATGTTTAAATTGCAACTATAAAAGATATAGCTACAATATGGTAATTTTAATGTTGTGATACCAATAAAAAACACTCTGAAATTCAAAAAAATATCATACTTGTCAAGTTTTCGGTAGCACAATAATTTTAATCATAGTTTCTTTATGCCATAATTTAAAACACAAAATATTATGGACAAATACAAAATTTTTAATAATTTACATAGTCAAGATGCTGCCTTATTATTAGGTAATGTTTGGAATGCACAAAGTGCATTATTATTTCAAAAATTAGGTTTCAAGGCAATAGGAACATCAAGTGCGGCAATTGCAACATCTTTAGGATATGAAGATGGAGAAAAAATGTCTTTTGAAGATTTATTAAGAATTGTTAAAAATATTCAATCAAAAATAAATATTCCTTTGACAGTTGATATTGAAAGTGGTTACAACAGGATTACTTCAGAAATAATAAATAATATCATTGCACTTCAAAAATTAGGAGTTGTTGGCATTAATATTGAAGATTCAATAACTAATGAAGAAAGAAAAATTGTAGATGCTAAGGAATTTAGTAATACAATAGAATCCATCAAATCACATTTATCTGATAACAAAATTGATATTTTTATCAATATCCGTACGGACTATTATATAATGGGATTAGCAAATCCATTTGAAGAAACTTTAAAAAGAATAAAAATATATGAAGAAAGTGGTGCAGACGGTATTTTCGTTCCTTGTATAGTGGCAGAAAATGAAATTAAAAAGATCGTTGAATCAACAACTTTACCAGTTAATGTAATGTGTATGCCAAATTTACCTGATTTTAATACTCTAGAAACTTTAGGTGTAAAAAGGATTAGCATTGGTCCTTTTTTGTATAATAATATAGTAAGCGAATTAGAAAAATCTATACTTAAAATCACAAAAAACAAATCGTTTAATTCAATATTTGCATAATTTATGACCCGAGCAAAGCTAACAAATGAACCCCTTAAAAAACTTAAAAGAGTAACTAATGGTATAATGTCTTTTGAAGATAAGTATAGTATTGTTGGCACAAGAGATACCAAATATGATGGAACGTTTTTTACTGCGGTGATAACAACGGGTATTTTCTGTCATCCATCTTGCAGGGCACGAATTCCAAAGGCAAAAAATGTAATATTTTATGATACAATAGAAGAAGCCTTACAAAATGGTTTTCGTCCTTGTAAGGTTTGTAAACCAATGGAAAAAATTGGAGAAACGCCACTTTATATTAAAAATCTTATTGCAGAACTACAACAAAATCCTCATGAAAAAATTAGTGATGAACAACTAAAATCTAAAGGGATTGAACCACATACAATTAGAAGGTGGTTTAAAAAGAATTACAATATTACTTTTCATTCTTTTCAAAGAATGTTACGCATTAATTACGCTTTTACAAACATTAAAAAAGGAAACTCAATTACATATTCTGCATTTGAAAGTGGTTATGAATCTTTGAGTGGTTTTAACGAGAGTTATCGTTCTCTGTTTGGAGAGTCTGCCAGTAAATCTAAAAACAGGAATGTTATAAATGTCTTACGTTTTAGTTCGCCTGTTGGCTGTATTATTGCGTGTGCAACAGAAAAAGGACTTTGTTTTTTAGGATTTATTGGTCAAAAAAGGATTGAAAAACAATTTGACGAAATTCAAAAACAATTTAACGCCATTATACTTCCAGGTAAAAATGCACATCTAACAAAAGTAAAAAAAGAAATAACTGAATATTTTGATGGGAAAAGAAAAATATTTTCCGTTTCGTTAGATATTGTTGGAACTGAATTCAGAAAGAAGGTTTGGAATGAATTATTGAATATTCCTTATGGTAAATCTGTTAGTTATAAAGAACAAGCAATAGCAATGAATAACATAAAAGCCATACGAGCAGTAGCATCAGCAAATGGAGCTAACAAAATTAGCATAATTATTCCATGTCATAGAGTTATTGGTTCAAATGGAATGCTAAGAGGTTATGCTAGTGGTCTACATAAAAAAAGTTGGTTGCTCAATTTTGAGAAAAACAACTCAAATCTACTTGCACAAAAAATAATTAACTATGAAAGTGTTTAGGACAATTGTACTTAACACACCTAAATATTTTTCGTTTAAAGAAACTTTATCTTTTTTAGATAGGGGTTTTGATGAATGTTTATATAATTTAACTGATAATGCTGTATCACGTCTAATTAACCTTTCAGATGGGATAGGAATTATAAAAACTTACCAGAAAGAAAATAATTTAGAAATTGAATTATAAAAAAAGAACTGTTTTGCTTCATCCTAAAAATACTGAATTAAATGAGGTGGTTGTAAACACTAAAAAAATCAAATTTAAACCTAAAAAAATGGAAGAACATCAAAAGGACTTGGCTTACTGCATTCTAATTTCTATACCTACTATGAAAAAAATGTTGACGACCGATTGAGTAAAGAAAGAGGAATGAAATTTAAAATAAGAAGAAATTGTCATATAAAGGATTTAAATTTCAACATAAGCTCTAACGATTTCAAATCACTGAAATTTAGAGTCAATTTTTATAAAATTCAAAATGGACTTCCAACAGAATTACTGATTCAAAAAAATATTATATTCGAAATAAAAGACAATTATTTAGGTTGGTTCAATGTCAATATAAAACCATATAAGATTTATATAAAAGAGGATATAGAAGAAATTGCCGTAACGATTCAGTGGATTGAAAGTATTAAGGCTAGCAAGAAAAGTAAATATTTTTCACTATCAACAGCAAGTTCCCCAATTCATACAGCTTTTTTTAGAGAAAAAGCCATGGATAGTTGGGAAAAAGGTGGACAAAATTTGAGTTTTTACATGAATGCTATGTGCGAATAAAAATCGCTTACAAATCTGTAACATTACTCATGAATGTTTTGAATAAAAAGTGCTGTGGACTCCTGTAACATCTATCCTTATTATTCGTCTTTCTTTTATGAGGATCTTAACATTAATATTTTTAGTTTTCATTACTAACATTGGGTATTCTCAAAACTCAAATAACAACGTCATAATTGGTTCTTGGACTTTAATTTCCTCGAAATTAATACATCCTACTATTTGTTCACCTTTTAGAGATCCAACGGATTATACTGGACAACAATTCGGATTTTACAAACACAATATTTTTATCCTTTCCCCTTTAAAGAAACACGAAGAAGGAATAATGACGGGAATTTGGAAAATAAATAATGAAAATAACTTAATTATTAGAATTGATGATCAAATAATAAAGCTTAAAATTCGATTTAGAAATGGAAAACTATATTTGAGTAACACATTAGTAGGATTAGAATTTGAAAGAACATAACTACCTCCAAATAACCTTCAAACAGCTTGTAAAGCCAATTTAAAAGCAGCTTTTGAGCTAAATTCCGAGTTTAACTGCTATTTTGAAAGGTATATATGTAGGCGTTGAAAATTTAGGTAATGGAATTTGGAAAGTATTTTATAGAAACGTATTTTTAGGTTTCTTAATGAAAATAATATTAGAGACAAACAGATTTCAATAAGGTTAGGTCAAAATATGATGTAAACTAGGTGTGTTTAACCTTGTAAACTAAGTATCTTAACGAATATGTACCAATGATTAAGCTTTTAGTAAATAATTCAACTATCCAAGTCAAATCTGAAATGGAATTAATAAGGGAATTTGAAAAATTACGGAATGACCGATTCTGTGAAATATGGATTTCAGGTTTTGGAGATGCTTCACTGACCATTTTAATGAATCAAGACAAAGCATTTATGATGTATTTGCGGAATGAAGATGATAGTGGGTTTAATTCGTTGGACTCTGAAATCGAGACTGATGAAATGATGAAATTTTTACTCAGCAATGGGCAGATGGACGAATATCCCCTAAACTTTTTGGTGGACAAAGAACTTGCGGGAAAAGCGCTACTGGAGTACTATAAATCTGGGGAAATGTGGAATGGAATAAAGTGGTTAGAAAGCTAAAAAAAACAGCAAACAACAATAATAATTGTACAAGCACCAATAAAAATGAAAAATAGATAATTTTAGGTCTATTTTTAACTATTTTAAGAGAGATGGTAATTTTTCATACTCTTGATATTATTAAATTTCAAGAGTTTAACATTATATTAAAAAAAATTTGGTTAACAAATCATCTTTAACAAATGTCGCTTAGAAATCTTATTTAATACTAAATTTGCTATTTATAACTCTAAAATATGGTTGATATGAGGTCTATCATTGGGTCTAATTTCACGCATCACAATTAGAAATAAAATTTTACATTTGAATCAATGAATTATATAACTCAAATATTATTCTTCTTTGGTGCTATAGGAGTCTTTAATAGTTTTATTGTTGCCATTTATATATTAGTTAATAAAGCGTATTCAAATTTAAACAATAGACTTTTTGGGTTATTCTTAATGGTATTAAGTTTAAGAGTTCTAAAATCATTGTTTTATGCTTTTTCTACAGAAGAACCAATTTGGTTTTTGCAATTTGGGCCTTCTTTTTTTCTATTAATAGGCCCTATACTTTTCTGTTATACAATAAGTGTCATCAAACCGAATTCATTATGGGTAAAATATTGGAAATATCATATTCTATTTTGGTTTTCAATAGTTATTTTATTGATGATTTTTATCCCTTTTAAAGAATATAATAAGCTTAACAAAACAATAATTCTACCAATCATAAACTCGCAGTGGTTGATTTTTATACTACTTTCTGGAATATTTATAAAATTTAACTATAAAAACTTAAACCATATTTCTATCCAAATCAAATGGCTTTTAATTCTAATATTTGTAGTTTTAATTATTTGGACATCCTATGCCTTTATTAATTTTGATTATTTTGTAAGTGGATCAATAATTTTTTCGATACAATTTTATGCATTTTTTATATTTTTCCTTGTCAAAAAGAAAATTGCTTCAAAGATTTTTGAAAGAGCAAAACTAAAAAATACTAAAGAGTCCTCTGAAAAATGCAAACTTCTTGTGAGTCAATTAAATTTGATTATGACTAATGAAAAGTTATTTACAGAACCAGATTTAAAACTATCAAAAGTAGCTAAAACATTAGATATTTCTGCACACGAATTATCCAAATTGATTAACGATAATATGGGTAAAAATTTCACAGATTTTATTAATGAGTATCGAATTAAGGAGGCAAAACAATTAATTCAAAACAATTCTTTATACACCATAGAAGCTATTGGGAATCAATCTGGATTTAATTCTAAATCAGCTTTTTATAAGGCTTTTAAAAAATTCACTAACATCACACCTGCCAAGTATAAATCTCAATTATAAGTTCTTTTTTATAAATCAGAACAAACTTGCATTATTTTTATTACTCTTTACTAGATAGAAATGTAAAATTGCGGGAAATAAATCTAAATAAAATGAAAATCAACAAATTAATTTTACTTGTATTAACTCTATTTTTTATTAACAGTTGTCAAACCCAAACCAAAAAATCAATAAAAAAATCGATTAACAATGCCATTGTAGAAAATACTTATGATGATATTGATGCGGCCATAATTTATTATACCAAACTTAAAAAAGAACATGTTGAGGCATATAACTTTAATGACGAAAACGAGTTAAATAATTTAGGATATCAATTAATTAATGATAATAGAATAGATGATGCAATTAAAATATTTGAGTTATTAGTTTCTGAATTTCCTAACTCACCAAATCCTTATGATAGCTTAGGTGAAGCATATTTAGCAAATAACAATACAGAATTGGCTTTAAAAAATTATAAGAAATCATTAGAACTAAATCCTAAAAATGAAAATGCTGAAAAGATTATCATCAATTCGAATTTTGAAAATCGTGATAAAAATAAATTTTATAAAGTATATCAAAAGCAACAATATTTAGATGATTTAGATGAGTTAGCAAATACATTAACTACCGAAAATCCACATCCATATAAATTTATGCCTAAAGAAGACTTTTGGCACGTTGTTGAAGAGAAGAAGAGTTCAATAACCAATAACACAACCTACAGCGAATTCATTTGGCATTGTAGTGAAATGGTAGCAAATATTAATTGTGTACATTCTGGTTTATGGTATTTTAATCAAGAGGATGAAATGTTACCTATTGAGTTACGATTTCCGTTAGAAGTAAGATTAATAAATGACAAACTGTATGTTTCTGCCCCTTTAGAAACTAACGTTAAAAAAGAAAGCGAAATACTTACGATAAACGCTAAAAGTATTGAGGAAATAAAGGAAGATATTTTTCGTCACATACCATCTCAAGGAAAAATTAAAACTACAAAAAAAATATTTTTAAATAGTTATTTCACTTCATACATTCCTTATTCTTTAAACTTTCCTAAATCATATACAATTACAATTAAAGGAAAAAAAACACCAATAAAGTTAAAGCAATTGTCTTCTTATAAGCCACAATCTCGTCATTTTTCGACAAACTTATGTCAAGGTAAAAATTTATGTCTAGATTTTATAAATGATAATACCTCAGTACTTACAATTAAAAACTCTGAGTATTATGGAAGTCGTTTTTCAATATTTAAAGAATTCCTTGATAAGAGTTTTAATGAAATAAATTCAAAAGGAGTTGACAATTTAATTATTGATATGAGATCTAATAGTGGAGGACCAGGAAATACAGGTATTTATTTATTGAGGTATCTTGCTAAAGAAGCATTCATTTATAAGAAGGTTTCAGAAGGGTCTGATATTGCTCAAAAATCATTTAAACCATTTGAATCCAGTTTTAAGGGTAAGTTATATTTTTTAATTGATGGCGAAGGAAGCTCTACGACGGGTCATATTTTGTCTATTGTAAAAGACTTAAAATTGTCAACAATTGTAGGAGAAGAATTAGGAGGAAACCACTTTTGTACAGGTGGACAAAAACGATTTAAATTAACGAATACTGATGTTTTCTACTCGGTTGGTAGATTTACTAATATAACAGCAGTAAGTTCTAACTCTGATGATAGAGGTGTAATGCCTGATCATTTCGTTACACAAAGTATTCAAGACTATTTAAATGATACAGATACTGTAATGGATTATACTTTAAAACTCATCCAAAAAAAATAAATTATTGCCAACAACGTGACCTATGAAAAGCAATAGCTGAGTAATCAATTTAATATTTTACCTGCCCTGCCCTCCAAACTTGCCTTGCTGTCAGGTTGATTTGGAGGAGTAGGAAAGCTAAGTGTGATTCTGGCGTACGGGATCACTAGCATCTGTATGGTTATAAGTTAATCTTTATTAATAAAATTGATTTAGAAATCTTATTTAATGCTAATTTTCTATTTTTAACTCAATAATATAGTTAATGTGTAACCTTTTTATGTTAAGTAAACAAAAAAACTAAAATGAGATTATCAATAATATTTTTAGTATGCCTTATGTATCATTCTGTTTTTGGACAAAATTCTGCGGATGGCGTCATAAAAAATGCTGAAACTAAGGAGCCCATTCCGTATGTAAACATTGGAATATTAAATAAAGATAAAGGAACTGTTTCTGATAAAAACGGCAATTTCAAACTTGAAATACTAAAAGAATTTAAAAATGACACCATCAGAATTTCATCAATAGGTTATGAATCCAAATCTTTTATTGCCCATGAATTCCTCTCAAAAATGAAACTACATACCACGCTAGAACTATTACCTGATATTATTGAGCTAAATGAAGTTGTGATATCTTCAAAAGGCTTGAAAGAAAAGGTTTTAGGAAATAAAACGAAATCAGAAATGATGCGAGGTGGTTTTAGAAATGCACCTCTTGGACATGAGTTAGGACTTAAAATTAAGATTAAGAAAAGTCCAACTTATATTGAGAAATTTCATACCAATATAACTTCCAATACTAGTGAATCAGTGAAATTTAGATTAAACTTCTATAATCTAAAAAATGAATTGCCTTTTCAACGAATTATTAATGAAAATATAATTTTTGAAATAGATATCAGTAAAGGTGAATTTACATTAGACCTTTCCAAATACAATATTGTTATTAAGGAGGATTTCTATTTTACAGTTGAACTTATCGAAAAGCAAAAGCAAGATTAAGAAATATTCTTTTCCGTTAATCTTCTTGGAAAACCAATTATTACTCGACAAACAAGTCAAGGAGAATAGAAGAAATTAGGTAGTGTTGGCATAGGATTTAATTTGACTGTAAAATATTGAAAAATAAAATACGTTTGTTAATAATAAAACCCATTGCACAAGAACTTAAAGACAATTAGAGATAGTTTAAGGTCAATATTTAACTATGCTAAGCGGTCTTCTAACAATTATTTAAATATAAAAAATGGATACATTTAACTACGCAAACAAAAACAATTTCTTACAATGGTTTCTTCTGATTTTTAGTGGACTTTTAGTTATATTCTTTCTATTTACTTTCTTTAGAGTTAAAGAAAATGGTGATTTTTTGTATCCTGTTTTAGTGCCGGTATTTGCTTTTGCTATAATTTGTTTTATGACTATAAATAAAATGTTTCTTTCTAAAATCTATATTGCAGAAAAATATATTGAATATAAATCTCCATTTACCAAAGTCAAAATTAACAAAGAAGATATTAAAGGCATAGATTTACTCAAAAAACCAAGAAAACGAGCTCCAATATATTTAACACTTAATGATAAGCCAGAAATTAATATTGGTAATTATTTCTTCATCATTAGAAAAACTTATTACAAACCTGATTCGGCTTATTTTTTAGCCTTCAATCCAGTTGAGGAAAACTATATCACTGCAGAATATAGAGACTCCTTTTTTGAAAAATTAAAAGAGTATAAATACTTATAGTACATTTTTCTATAAAAAACTCAGGTAACAATTTATATTAGTTATGAGGCATGTGAATATCCTAATGACTATCAAGGCGGAAAAGTTATGAATTTTAAAGAATTATAATCCCTTACCGGTATAACAGCTATAAACACAATGTTTCTATGCTATTATCGTTAGCAATTTTGACAACTCATCATTAAAAAACAACAAATCAGCATTTTAAACTTCCTAATTCAAAACTATAATTAGAATTTTGAATCGTCAAACTCAATTAAGACCAATGGAAGAAACAATTAAAATTTTGATTTACATTCACGCATTCTTTGGTGGCATCGGATTAATTTCAGGAATTGGAAGTGTAATAGTTAAAAAAGGAAGCTCATTACACAAGAAAATGGGGAAACTATTCTCGATGGGAATGATAAGTAGTTCGCTCATTTCAATTCCAATATCTTGGATGCCTAATCACGAAAATTTATTTTTATTCTTAATTGGTTTATTTACAATATATCTTGTTTTGACGGGAAATAGAGCTTTAACATTTAAAACAAAAGCAAAAGCCCATTGGATTGACAAAATTGTTTCTGGAAGTATGTTTTTCTTGTCTTCGATAATGATTATCATAGGATTTTATGGAGTCCTGAATAGTATCTCATTTAGCATATTGTATTTGTTTTTTGGGGGATTTGGACTATTCTTGACCCTTAAAGATTTTAGATTTTATAAAAATTCCAGGAATCAGAAAAATGCATGGTTAATAGCACATATTGGAAAAATGATTGGTGCATTAATTGCTTCAATAACCGCATTCATTATTGCCGGTTTAGGAATTGGAAATTTAATTGCTTGGACACTGCCAACAATTCTGGGCACCTTTTATATCGTCTATTGGAAAAGAAAAATGAAAACTGTTGCCGATAAAGAATTGTGATAAAAAATTAATAATTTACTTTTGTGCATAACTTCAATGATAATTGCTTATTTGGCAACGGATTTTCCTTTCGAAAAATTTTCGCTGCTAAATTATGGGTTTCTCTTTATTTGTTATCTTAGTTCTCACGTAATAAAATCATACATGAAACCTTGAAATTTCAAAACAAAAAATAGTATTTTATGGTATAATATTATCCCATTGAGCAATATTATACCTTTCTAATGAATAAAACATAAAATGAACATCTGCATTAAATATTATAGCATCTTATTCATACTTTTTTTGACACTATTATCTTGTACAAAAGATTCTGAAGCTCAAATACCCGTAGATACCAGTCACCTAAAATATTTCGGATTCACACTAGTTGATACGTATTGGGATGACCCAACTGATGCCATAACCAAAACCAATTATATAGACGAAGTTGCTCCTTTCTCTAATGTTGCTGATATATTGGTTGTTAACCCTACAGATAATATCATACAAAGAATGAATGATATGAATCAACTAGATATGCAGAGTATTTTACACCTGAATGAAATCTTCTTTGAAATTGTGGGTACCAATAGCCAATCGGGTACAGATTACGATCTTAGAGGTGATTATCAACAAAGATGGGACGATTTTGTAGCCACCAACCAGCTGCAAACAAATCAACAATTGATCAATGCTTTTTATATAGGAGAAGAGCCCACTTGGAATGGCATTAGCTTTAATGAATTAAAATTGGCAACCGACTATGTAAAAAGTAAATTTCCTACCATACCTATAATGGTGATCGAAGCATACCCAATTTTGAATAATTTTAAGGTACCTAGTTCAGTAAATTGGATAGGGTTTGATCATTATTTTGTAAAAGATCCTAATACAAATTCTGATTTTCAGCAAGAATTTGCACTTCTTAGCACTAAACTTACCGATCCGGATCAAAAACTAGTCGTCATTATGGATAGTCATTATATCAGTTGGGCACATGGTACTGTGGGGAACATTGAAATAAATGAAATGAAAGAAGTAGCACAAAATTATTATAATTTGGCAAAATCAGAACCCAAAGTAATTGCTATGCTTGGCTATTTTTGGCCTAATGGTTTTGATTTTCCTGAAGCTATCGGAGCAGGAGGAATGCCTCAAATTGTACAGGACGAATATATAAAGATTGGAAAAGAAATTACAGATAAAAACTAAAATTTGCATTAATTAATACAACGCCCGGAACCAAAAAATTCCGCTAAAAAAGCGGAATTTTTAATTTGTATATAATTTTCCTATCCTACGGGTTTAATAATTTTCCATAGTAAAGCACCAAAAACAGCACCTATAATTGGAGCTATAATAAATAACCACAACTGTGTTAAGGCTTCTCCTTGTACAAATAATGCAGGACCAATACTTCTAGCAGGATTAACAGATGTACCTGTAATAGGAATACCTACTATGTGTATCATCGTTAGTGCTAACCCTATGGCAATGCCGGCAAAGGTACCCGGTGCATCTTTATGTGTTACGCCAAAAATAACCAATAAAAAAATGGCAGTTAATACTACCTCTGCTATAAATGCCGATTGCATACCATATCCTTTTGGAGAGCCAATATCATATCCGTTTTGACCTAATCCATTAATAGCAATATCATAATCTGCCAGTCCACTCGCAATTAAATATAACACACCGGCTCCTAAAATAGCACCAATTATTTGGAATAACACATAGCCACCGGCATCTTTCATATTAATTTTTCCGGCGACCAACATCCCCACAGTAATAGCAGGGTTAATATGGCAACCAGATACTGCACCAATGGCATATACCATGGCCAGTACTGCAATACCAAAAGCAAACGAAATTCCTAAAAATCCAACGTCTCCACCTGCAATAACTGCACTACCACAGCCAATAAAAACAAGAACAAAAGTTCCGAACATTTCTGCTAAATATTTTTTCATAATTTATAAAGTTTGGTTAATAGTTGCTTAAACCCGATTATGCATAGAACTTTGTTATGAGGGTTGAAAATGTAAGAAAATATAACTTTTTAAAAGTTTTAGTGTAGCATTGCTACGGTTAAACTTTTAAAAGTATCCGCCAAAGGCGTAGATATATTTTGAAACAGTTTCAAAGCGTAATAAATTTTCTAATATATAATCGAGTTTGAATATAATAAAAATATTTATCATTATTCTATTCAGCCATATTTAAGTATCTTTGTAAAAAATTAAAAGAGATGAAACTTTTGTTATTGACCTTAGGTATTTTAGCACTTGCATTTGCAGGTATTTCTATTAAAATTTGGGCAAAAAAAGATGGCAAATTTGCCGGTACCTGTGCCAGCCAGAATCCACATTTAAACAAAGATGGAGCATCTTGTGGTTATTGTGGTAAACCATCTGATCAATTTGATACTTGTAAAGAACCTCAACATAACTAAAGCTAATTTTAGCTAATGTTAACTATTTTATATGCAATATTTACGCTAGTCATTGTAGTCCAAATTTCTTATTTTTTACTTTTTAGCAAATTTGCATTTTTAAAACATCAGCACCGTACCTCTAAACAAGCTCCTATTTCTGTAATTATATGTGCCAAAAATGAAGCCGATAATCTAAAACAACATTTAGAAAGTATACTGACACAAAACTATCCTAAATTTGAAGTAATTGTAGTTAATGATGCTTCTATAGACAACTCACTATCTGTACTTACTCATTTTAAAAAAGAATATCCGCATTTAAAAATTATAGATATTGATAAAACTTCGGACTATACCGGAAATAAAAAAAATGCTATCACTAAAGGGATTGCAAATGCAGCTAATGACTACTTGGTTTTTACTGATGCTGATTGCCAAGTACCATCTAAAGAATGGCTTACCGAAATATGCTCCAATTTTACCAATGCTAAAAGTATTGTTTTAGGATATGGTACTTATCAAAAAATAAACCATTCATTTCTCAATAAACTTATCCGCTTTGAGACTTTACTCACCGCAACCCAATATTTTTCTTACACTACAATTGGATTACCCTACATGGGTGTTGGTAGAAATTTAGCCTATAAAAAGGAATTATTCTTAGAAGCAAACGGTTTAGAAAATCACAAACATATAAAATCAGGTGATGATGATCTATTGATCAATCAAATAGCTACAAAACAAAATACGAGCATTTGCTTCGGCAAAAACAGTTTTACGGTTTCTGAAGTCCATCAAAGATTTAAAGATTGGTACCATCAAAAAAGAAGACATATCACAACCGCAAATCATTATAAACCTATTCATAAATTATTATTAGGCCTTTATTTTCTTTCTCAATTTCTATTTTGGCTATTAGCAATAATATTACTTACTTTATCGTTTAATGCACAACTTGTAATCATATTCATCTTAATACGACTGATTTTTCAATATATCATTTTAGGGAAAGTTGCTAAAAAACTACATGAAAATGACTTGGTTTTATGGTTACCTGTATTAGATCTTTTAACAATTTTTATGCAGTTTACCCTGTATATCTATAATTTAATTGCAAAGCCTAAATCTTGGTAAAAAAAACAAAAAATATCATAAATAGTATCAATAAAGCAAAAGAAGGAGATGAGACTTCCTATACTTTTTTGCTAAATATGTTTTGGAAAGATGTCTATAGATTTATACTGAATAAAACCAATAATGAAAATGAAGCAGAAGATCTAACCATTAGAACTTTTGCCAAGGCCTTTGATAAAATTGCTACTTTCAATGAAATTTACGAATTCAAAACGTGGTTATTTTCTATTGCTAATAATTTACTCATAGATCAGTTAAGAAAGAGAAAGACTGAAACTGTATCTATAAACAAAGGTGATTTTGAAGCTTATAAAATAGAGGATGAAGAACCCAGTCCTGCAGATAAATTGATCATTGAACAAAATTTAGCTCAATTATTGGCCTTTATCAAACAATTAAAACCCCATTATCAAGAAATTATAAATCTTCGTTTTTTTCAAGAAATGAGCTATAAAGAAATGTCAAAAGAGCTTGATGAACCCATGAGTAATATCAAAGTAAAGTTATTAAGGGCTAAAAAATTATTGGCAGAAATTATAAACGCCTCAAAATCATAATTTTTTTTACTATTTTCACGGTATCTAACGCATTGATGTGAAAAAAAATTGGCTTACACAATTAGGTCCAGGTTTACTTTTTGCCGGAGCTGCCATTGGCGTTTCGCATTTGGTACAATCTACACGTGCCGGTGCTGATTTTGGCTTCGGACTCTTATGGGTCATTATACTAGTTAACCTATTTAAATATCCATTTTTTCAATATGGACCACGCTATGCAACAGCCACAGGTGAAAGTTTAATTGATGGCTATAAAAGATTGGGTAAAGGGGTGTTAATTGGCTATTATATCCTCACCTTCGCTACTATGTTTACCATACAGGCGGCGGTGACCATAGTAACTGCCGGTTTGGCCATTAATCTATTTGGAATAACAGCTAACATTACCAATTGGAGTATTATAATCACATTAATTTCTTTTGGCATTTTAATTATTGGTAAATATAAATTACTAGATAGTTTAATAAAAGTTATAATCGTTGTTCTTACACTAAGTACTATCATAGCGGTTGGTGTTGCTGTATTTAGCTCAACAAAAGTCCATAACTTTCAACAAATATTTCCTCAAGGCACTATAGAGATAGGGTTTTTGATCGCCTTTTTAGGATGGATGCCTGCTCCTTTAGATATTTCGGCCTGGCATTCACTTTGGGCTATTGAAAAACAAAAGGACATGGATAAAAAGTTTGATACAAAACAGGCCATACTCGATTTTAACATTGGCTATATAAGTACCATATTTTTGGCCATTTGCTTTCTATCTTTAGGAGCCTTGGTCATGTATCAATCAGGTAATGAATTTAGCGATAAGGCAGGGGTGTTTGCTCAACAGATTATTAATCTATATACAGAAAACTTAGGTAGCAAATTTTCTATATTTATATCATTGGCTGCTTTTACTACCATGTTTAGCACTACCCTAACTACGCTAGATGCATCGCCTAGAGCCATGGCAAAATCGACAGCACTATTGTTTGGCAAGACGTCTAATACCTATTATTTGATTTGGATGATACTATTGGCCTTAGGTACAGTTGTAATCCTATCCTTTTTTACCTCTAATATGATTCTAATGGTAAAAATTGCCACCATATTATCCTTTTTAACTGCACCTTTTTATGCCATTGCCAATTTTATATTAATCTCCAGTAAACATACGCCCAAAGCATGGCATCCCTCCATGTCTATGAAAATATTGAGTTATTTAGGTATAATTTTCTTGATTGGCTTTAGTATCTGGTATCTCATAAATTTATATAACGCATACTTATGAAAACTAAATTAATTTTGAAAATTAGTATTACATTAACCCTTATCGCATTCATATTCGGTTCTTGTACAGAGGATAAAAAAGATAATTTATACCATGTTTTAATTATGGAATATGCTAAAGATGCTCCACCTATAGATGAAATAACCAATGAGGTATTACATTTTAAAGATATTCCATCTGTTATTGATGTTAAAATAGGATTGATTAAAGCAAATAAAAGAAATAAGCTTGCAAATTTTTCGCATTGTATAGTAATGACCTTTGAAAATGAAGAAGGCTTAGAAGCGTATCTGATAGATCCATATCATGAAAAAATATATGCAAAGCACAAACCATTTATTGTAGATATCTATACGGCCGATTTCAATCCGCTTACTCTAAAGGAATAAGGTCCTGTCAAAATAATTATAGATCCCACTCAAATAGCGAAATTATCTCGATAGCTATAGGGACAACTTACAATTATTCTTTGTAATTTTGCAAATCAAATTTTTATTGAATGTCTGAAGAGTCAGTAATATTACCTTTAAAAAAGCCCAAATGGTTACGTGTTAAACTTCCGGTTGGTAAAAAATATACCGAATTAAGAGGCTTGGTAGATAAGTACAAATTGAATACCATTTGTACAAGTGGAAGCTGTCCGAATATGGGAGAATGCTGGGGAGAAGGAACGGCTACTTTTATGATTTTAGGAAATATTTGTACCAGATCTTGTGGATTTTGTGGTGTGAAGACCGGTAGACCGGAAACAGTAGATTGGGAAGAGCCTGAAAAAGTGGCCAACTCTATAAAAATTATGCAAATTAAGCATGCGGTAATTACGTCTGTTGATAGAGATGACCTTAAAGATGGTGGCTCTATTATTTGGACAGAAACTATCAATGCCATCCGTAGAGCCAATCCTAAGACAACCTTAGAAACTTTGATTCCTGATTTTCAACTGATCCATAAAAATATAGATAGAATTATAGACGCTGCCCCAGAAGTGGTATCTCATAATGTTGAAACCGTAAGGCGTTTGACAAGAGAAGTGCGTATTCAAGCCAAATATGATAGGAGTTTAGCCGTATTAAAATACCTAAAAGACAGCGGTGTTAATCGCACAAAATCGGGTATTATGTTAGGATTAGGTGAATTAGAAGATGAAGTTATTCAAACCATGACTGATTTAAAAAATGTAAATGTAGATGTGGTGACTATTGGTCAATATCTGCAACCCAGTAAAAATCATTTACCCGTCAAAGAATTTATTACACCTGAGCAATTTAAAAAATATGAAAAAATAGGTTTAGCATTGGGCTTTAGACATGTTGAAAGTGGTGCATTGGTCAGATCTTCTTATAAAGCTCAAAAACATATTTTATAGACTTATTTAAAAAATATTTACTTCTTTAACTTTTTATTAACTATATCTACACAATTTTGGCATAACTATTGTCGTTATAATAATGAAAACAAAGTAGTTTTTGTTTTCATTGTATAAATTATTTGAGTTAGTTAAAAAAAAGCGTTCTAGTTATAGGACGCTTTTTTATTGTCCATATATTACTATCCTAAAATATCTTTTCACCATAAAATCAATACTTTAAAAACTGATATTGAACATAGCAATAAACAAGTTATATTGGTATTATAATAACAAAAAAAATCTCCGAGAGCAACTCTCGGAGATTTAAATCCTTAAAACCTATAGTGGTTCTATTTGAATTAAAAATTACTTAATCCTCTTTTACTTCTTCAAAATCTACATCTTGAACATCATCTCCTTCAGGAGCCGCAGCTTCTGGTCCGGCATCAGCAGCTCCACCAGCTTGTGCTTCCTGTTCAGCTTTGTACATTTCTTCTGAGGCTACTTTCCAAGCTTCATTGATCTTTTCCATAACAGCATCAATCTGTGCTAAATCTTTAGATTCATGTGCTTTTTTCAATTCTTCTAAAGCAGCTTCGACAGGCTCTTTTTTATCAGCCGATAATTTATCACCAAACTCTTTCAATTGTTTCTCTGTTTGGAAGATCATACCATCTGCAGCATTGATCTTATCAGCAGTTTCTTTAGCTTCCTTATCAGCATCAGCATTAGCTTCAGCATCTGCCTTCATTTTTTTGATCTCGTCTTCAGACAAACCAGAAGAAGCTTCTATTCGAATATTATGTTCTTTACCGGTACCTTTATCTTTAGCAGATACATTAATTATACCGTTGGCATCAATATCAAAAGTTACTTCTATTTGAGGTACACCTCTTGGTGCCGGTGGTATGCCATCTAAATGGAAACGACCAATAGTCTTATTATCACCTGCCATAGCACGTTCTCCTTGTAAGACATGAATCTCAACTGATGGCTGATTTTCTGCCGCTGTTGAAAATACTTGCGATTTCTTAGTTGGAATGGTAGTATTGGCTTCAATTAATTTTGTCATTACATTACCCATAGTTTCAATACCTAGTGAAAGTGGTGTAACATCTAATAACAATACATCTTTTACATCACCCGTTAACACACCACCTTGAATTGCAGCACCTACAGCAACTACCTCATCAGGATTTACACCTTTATGAGGATCTTTTCCAAAGAATTTTTTTACTTCTTCTTGAATTCTTGGTATACGTGTAGAACCTCCTACTAAAATTACTTCATCAATATCAGAAGTTTTAAGATCAGCATCTTTTAAGGCTTTAGCCACAGGTGACATTGATCTTTTTACCAAGCTATCTGATAATTTTTCAAATTGAGCTCTTGTCAAAGTTTTTACCAAGTGTTTTGGTCCGCTATCTGTGGCAGTAACATAAGGCAAATTAATTTCGGTTTTAGTAGCTGAGGATAATTCAATCTTAGCTTTTTCTGCAGCTTCTTTTAAACGTTGTAAAGCCATAGGGTCTTTACGGAGATCAATTTTTTCTTCTTTATTAAATTCTTCTGCCAACCAATCAATTAGTACATGATCAAAATCATCACCTCCTAAATGTGTATCTCCATTTGTTGATAACACTTCAAATACCCCATCACCAATTTCAAGAATAGAGATATCAAAAGTACCACCACCTAAATCGTAAACTGCAACTTTTTTGTCTGCACCAGATTTATCTAAACCATAAGCCAATGCCGCAGCAGTAGGCTCATTGATAATTCTACTCACTTTTAAACCAGCAATTTCACCAGCTTCTTTAGTGGCTTGTCTTTGTGAGTCATTAAAATATGCAGGTACTGTTATTACCGCTTCACTTACTTTATTACCTAAATAGTCTTCAGCAGTTTTTTTCATTTTCTGCAACACCATAGCCGAAATTTCTTGAGGTGTATATAATTTACCATCAATATCAACTCGTGGGGTGTCATTATCTCCTTTTACTACTTTATATGATACTCTTCCTGCCTCTTTTTTACATTCAGAAAATTTATTCCCCATAAATCTTTTTATTGAAGAAACAGTTTTTGTCGGATTGGTTACCGCTTGTCGTTTAGCAGGATCACCCACTTTACGTTCGCCACCTTCAACAAATGCCACAATAGAAGGTGTAGTTCTCTTTCCTTCTGCATTAGGAATTACTACCGGCTCGTTACCTTCCATTACAGAAACACATGAGTTGGTTGTTCCTAAATCTATTCCTATTATTTTACTCATAATTTATGTTTTTTAATTTTTGATTACATTTTTATTACTTATTCTAAATAGTCAATCATTATGCCAACACCTATTTTTTATATAATTTGTCAGTAAGTACAACATTAAAATGACATTGTGTCAGAACATCGAGCCTCTAAAAGAGGTCTGACAGGAGTTTTATAATGAGGAATCAGCTAGAGTTATGGCTTTTAAAACAACAATAAAAATACATGCTAATCACTAGTACTTGCGACTAATGGGAGCAAATTTTACCTTTGTAAAAGCATTTTATCGTGTAAATACCAAGGTAGTTTCTGTAGACATATTTGCATCATAAGCATAGCCTTCTGTAGTAAATCCTTTTAAACCTTCAATGGTATCTACATTATTATGATCAACAATATAACGTAGCATATAGCCTCTGGCTAATTTGGCAAAGGTCATAATGGTTTTATACTCTCCGTTTTTATAGTCTTTAAAAATGGGTGTATATATAGGCTCTTTTAATAATTTTGGTTTGATCACCTTAAAGTATTCAGCACTTGCTAAATTAACCAATGGTTCATTTTCGGTCAATTCATTATTAAGAGCATCTGTAATTGCGGTATCCCAAAACTGATATAAATTGTCTTTTCTGCCTATTTTTAGTCGCGTACCCATTTCTAGTCTATAGGCTTGCATAAGGTCTAAGGGTTTTAAAAGTCCGTATTGCCCTGAGATAATTCGCAGTTTGTCTTGTAATTGATCTAATTTTTTAAGTGGAATCGATTTGACATCCAGCCCTTGAAATACGGCTCCGGTAAAGGCAAAAATGGCTTGACGCGAATTTTTTAAGGTAAAGGGCAAATGCCATTGTTGGTTACGCTCATAATTTAACTGCCCTAAATTATCAGAAATATGCATGATTTTAGAAAGTTGTTTGGCACTTTTCTTTTTAAGTACCGAGCTTAATTTTGCCGCTTGCTCCAAAAAAATGGGCTGTGTATATGTAGTAGTAGGTATGGTAGATTCAAAATCTAATGATTTTGCAGGTGATATAATAATTTTCATGATATAAATATTGAAATGTAAAAATACAACCCTTATTTGGTTATACAAATAGCAGCTTAATTAAATAATCAATACCGGTATAGACAATATTGATGATACAAGGGTTTTCTTATTTAATTTGATTCTAAATACATTTCTTTCTATCTTTGAAGGGTAGTCGCTAAATATAAGCCCAAATAGACCTTTTATTATTCACTCATTTTAGCTTCTTTACAATTTTAATAAATCATATATATACATAGGATATAAACGCAATACGTTTTTACAACCGTTGTAGGCAATATACTATCATATTGAAAATAATTAACTAACTTTAAACAACGGAACACATGAAAAACAAATTAAAAAATTACTTAGTCTCGGATTTACATTATTCGCAATTGGCATTTTACTGACCAATTGTGAAAGAGATAATCTCCATGAAGACGCCATTCAATCTGAAAACCAAGAGCCAACATTCACATTCAAACGGTATTCAAAAAAGAATATTGAAAAAAATACCAAGCTCGTTTCAAAGCTAAAAAAATTCAACGATAAGCATATTGAAAAAAAATCTGCCAAATACTCTGAAAAAAGCGTTTATAACAAAGAATTTGATTTCACTATATATACAGATTCAGCCACTTATATACAAAATGGCGATTACCATTCTTACACATTTCCAATAGTACAGGGAGCAGACGAAAAAATAAAAAATGTATTTTTCGAACTCAACGACCAAGATGAATACGATGCCTTTTTGGTACAATACGATTATTCTGCAAATGAGTTAAAATACCAAGATTTTAATTCTTTATCAATGAAGACCTCAATGGAGCCCATCGATTTGGATTTCAATTCCTTGACCAAAAGAACAAGGGCAGCTTATGTATGTATTTATACATATGAATATGTTATAGTCGATACTCATATGATAGATGGGCCCAGTAATACACATGTAGATGAATGGGGTTGGAAGCTAGACATCTGGTCTTGTGAAACGGTATTATATCAGGACGAAGACTACACCACTTATCATAACAACAATACGGCTACCGTGACCATAAGTGGAACAACTTATGGAGGCACTGGTGGCTCACAGACTTCTCCTATGCCATCGCCATACAATGCCGAAGAACTGATGGAAATAAACGCTGTTAAAGGAGAACTCAGCCTAAATTTTTCGCAAAGGCAATGGATTGACCAAAATGGTTGGGCTGCTTTTCAATTATATCTCTTCGGAGTAACGCATATGTGGTCTGAGGAAGCTAAAGTGTTTGGTAAAAGTACTATTATATCTATGATTGATTTAGGAATTACCTATTCTAATTCTAATGCAGAATTAACCAAAGACTTCCTGACTCTTTTTAGTGAAATTCCAAGTGCCAAGATAGAAAGATATATAGAATTAGACAGTTTAGTCAAAGCTAACCCTTGGGCTTTAATTCAAGATTGTGCCCAACAAAATGGTCTTGATATTGCTAATTATCAACAATTGTACAACCATACTTTACCAACTCAATGCGTAAGTAGATTAAGTTTACTTGGAGATGATTTTCAAAATCAACCATTATCGGAAGGTAATGCAGCCGTAGCTAATGTAGATTATTATGGTGTTAAAGTAATAACAAGACCAGATATAAATGGTGATGGAAACCCAGATACAGATACAGAGGTTTTTCAAGCTTATAAAGAAAATTTTGCCAATTTAGCTAGTGGAGGGAAAGACAATTTTGAGTTTAGTTGTAATAACCCTATTGGAGATAATTTTGGTGATGTTAGCTGGACTTTTTCTCCTTACTTTGCCAATGATATATCAATATGGAACTCCTCTAACCCCTTAACAGCTATATTTAAAATTGATGCTTCTGCTGAAGAAATTCCATTTGGAAATTTAATATCTGATGATGGAGCAATTATGATTTCTGAATTTACGTCTAACTATTGGATTGGCTCTACAATAGCTACAGAGTTTTCTGGAACCCAACCATTTTCTGGCAATCGTCAATGGGGTTACATTACAAATTCAAATGGTAATTTAGAATTATATGCTAGAGCTGTTGATGTTGCAAGGGTATCCGACCGAGTGAAAAATTGGACTCCAGGAAGTGATGAATGTAAAGAGGATTCTTATTATAATATTGGGGAAGCTACATGGTCTAATTTACAAGAAGAGATTAAACAGTTTATTGTTGATAATGGAGGGCAAGCAGAAGTTGTTCCTAAAACAGCAGTACGTTTTGATAAAGATAAGATAAAAGAATTATTGGAAAGTAATGAATCGATAGACCAAATAAATTGTAATTAATAAATAATTTGTAACATTTCTATATGGAAAAATATAAACTTGTTTTTAAAGTAATACTACCTTCAATACTATGTGCGATTTTAATTTATATTACTAATATACCATTAGAATATTCTACATTGTCTTTTGGGCTTATAATTGGTCTTGTAAACTGGAACCTTCATAAATACAAACCACTTTTAGGTACGTTATTAAGTGTGTTCGTCTCTTTTGTTTCTTTTACAATATCATATTTAAGTTTTGTAGCAACTAAAGCAATATTTGATTCAGTGAATCTAGATTCAGAAAGTGTTTTAAGTACAATGGTTTCAATAAATGTAATTGCTCCGCTATTATTATTATTTTCTTATTCATTTGTTTTTAAGATTCCAAAAACGCGATTGACAACACTTGTCATCATATTTTCTTTAATTATACTAGTTTCCCAAAGCTACCTTCATTATTATATTGATTTATTATCAATTGATTTTCCAAATTATAAAATTTTAAAACCTTATATTCTTTGGCAAATGGTTATGGCTCTTACTATTCAATTACTTGTGAATCAAAACGGAGTTAACAAATTGAGAATAAAATTAAATAACAAATAAATACTGCCTACAATAACTAAGC
>DEIV01000139.1:17500-56408 GCA_002352665.1 Flavobacteriaceae bacterium UBA2765 | reverse complement strand
AGAATGTCCACAGTTTTATACTGACACAATTCTTGATTGGAAAAAATTGCTAAAACCAGAAAAGTATAAAATGATTCTTATTGAATTATTGCAATATCTGGTTAAAGAAGAAAGAGTAATTTTATATGATTATGTAATTATGGATAATCATATTCATCTAATTTGGAATCCAACAAAATTATATTCACTAAAGCATACGCAGTTAAGCTTTATGAAATTTACTGCTCTAAGAATAAAAAGAGATTTAGAAATTAATCATCCTGATGTATTAGCTAAGCTTTTAGTTCAATTAAAAGATAGAGACTATCAGTTTTGGCAACGAAATCCGTTGTGCAAAGATTTGTATAACAATGAAATTATTATTGAAAAACTAAATTACATCCATAACAATACTGTAAAAGCGGGATTGTCTAAAGAAGATTTAGATTATCGGTTTTCTTCTGCAAAATTTTATAAAGACTTAGGTGATGAGTTTGAATTTTTGGCTCGTTTTGATGATTAGTACTAACTATCAATTGTTGGTGAAAAACACCAACAATGGCTTAAAAGATTAAATCTCATAGTTAGTGATTCGCTCAAAATGAAATCCTGATTTTTTAAATCTTTACCAATTCAAAATCTGCCTTAGAAGCTTCACAAACAGGACAAATGTATGTAGAAGGTATCTCTTTAAAGGAAGTGCCAGGATCAATTGCAGACTTATCATCTCCAAATTCAGCATCATAAACCGTTAAACATGCTGAACATTGATACACTTCTTTTACAATGATTTGTTCTTGCTTTTTATCTGAATCGTTTTTCATTTCTACCTCTCCTAATTTTTCAAAATAGAGTTTACTGAGTTCCATTAATAAGCCCGGTAGTTCTATCTTATCAACATCTTGTGCATAGACCAGATACTTTTGAGTATTTGGATTGAAATTTTCACAATACAGTACGTTATATGTTGTTCTTACCTCAAAATCTTTCACAATGTTTGGTGATGTGTTTTTTTCGACAACAATAGAGGTGAAGTAGATCTTATTATCCCCTTTATTTGAGATGCCAAAGGTTAAGCCATAAGTGCTAATATCGTTTTGATCAAAATTACGGACAATAAATGTTTTGAGTGCTAAAGCCTCTTCATCATACACGGGTAAATGCCAATTTAATTCTAATAATGAATGACGGACATTAATACCCGACTTACCTAATAGTTTTTCTAAGGCCAATTTACTTTCACTTGGTATTCCTTTTACAATAAAAGATTTCCAAGGAGTTACACATATTTTACCAATTCTATTATCCAAACAGAAATCACAAAAATCATTTAAAAAATCTAAATCGTATTTATTATTCCGCCAATACAGTCCTAACCAATACTCATTAATACCCATTTTATTCATACCCTCGTAATACGGGAAAGGTTTAAAATCAATTTTTAGCTCAGTTTCTATAGTTCTACTATTGGTTTCTATTTGATTTGTAATGAGCATAAATAATTCATCTATATCATCAGCGTCTTGATAAGTCTCTTCTATAACCTTAGCAATTTTTGAAATGTCCCAACTGTAAACCAATACAGGAAAATATACAGAAGCATCCCAATTCGGCAATCTTAGGTTTAAATACCAGTAATCTTCATGTGCCGAAGCTATAAAATTTAACTGACCACTAAATAGAGGTGAAAATTGTTGTTGAGGATCAGAAACGTTGATTTTTAATGTGGGTTGATACTTGAAACTTTCTAAAATATACAAGTAAGTAGCACCATTTAACCATGAGGTTGATGGAAAAATATCTGAAGAAACATAAGAACAGACAATGTTCTGGTAAGTCAAATCAGAAATCATTCCTGTACTCAATTTAGGAAACTGACTGTCGATTTCTGTATTTATTTTATGTTCTGGAAATATAATATCTTGCCTTGAACCAAAATGTATAGCATCTAAATTTAACGATTCAGCATAGCTAATAATTTGCTTTAATTCGCTTGGTGATAATACACCACCTTTGATAAAAACTCTTTTTAAATCTACCATAATCTTAAACTGTTACTGTGATTTTTCGTAAGGTATTTTGAAATATTTCTAATACTTCGGGTTTGCAACTTCCACAACCCATTCCTGCTCCTGTGGTTTTACATAATTCTACATAGCTGGTACATCCTGAATTAATAACATCTTCTAAATTTCCAGTACCTATTTGGCTACATGAGCATATCAATTTTCCTTTAACAGGGATTGAGGCCTCATTAGATCGCAATAATTCTTCCCTTTTTTCGCCCAATTCAATTTTATCTTCTATCAAGGTTTTGAATTCGGCAAATTCTTTTTTATCGCCTAGTAAAACTGCTCCAACCAATCTATCATCTTTAATGATACATTTTTTATAGTAATGTTTATTCATATCCATAAAAATGACTTCTTCATAAGAAGTGTCCTTTTCAGGAAACTGGACCATACCAATACTACAGAGGTTTAAATCCTTAAATTTTAAGATGTTCATCAATACAGAACCTCTATAAACACTACTTAAATCGCCTAAAATATAATTTACAGCAATGTCTGCTTGTTGTTCAGCAGCCGAAGTAATTCCGTATAAAAAGTTATTGAATTCGGCAATTTCTCCCATAGCAAAAATACTAGGATCGCTCGTTTGTAAATATTGATTTACAATAACACCTCTTCTACAATCTAATTTTGCATGTCTTGCTAATTCTATATTGGGAATGGTACCAATGGCATAAACAATAGCATTACAAGAAATGACTTTTCCTGTTTTAAACGTAATTGACAATTTTTGAGGTGAATTAACATCTTCAAAAACAGTAGTTACTTCATTGTCAAAAAAGATTTGAATACCTCTTTCACGAACATCTTCGGCTAACAACCTACTAGCTATCCTATCTAACTGACGTTCCATTAATCGTGAAGCACGCTCTATAATGGTAATCTGAATATCTTTTTTATTTAATGTTGCTGCTAATTCTAAACCTAATAATCCACCACCAACAATAACTACATGCTGTTCAATATCTGGTAAGCCAGTACCTGCTAAGTGATTTTTTAATTTTTCTGCATCGGCTCTGCTTCTTAAGGTAAACCTTCCAGGGGAATCAAGTTGAGCATTTGCTGGAACAAATGCTCGACTTCCCGTAGCCATTACCAATAAATCATAGTCGTGTTCATTATCATTACTATCGGTCACTTTTTTATTCTCTTTATCTACTCTAATAATTGAAACTTCAGAAAATAGCTGTAACCTCAATTTATCTAGTTCATTTTTCTTTACTTTTTCTAATTCATCCCAAGTCAACTCATCACTTACGTATTCCGGCAGTAAAACCCTATTGTAAAAAGGATTTTTCTCTTTAGAGAATACCAGTAATTCATCTTCTTTATTATGATCTCTATAGCTTTTTGCAAATCTATAAGCTGCAGCACCTGCACCTACAATGCATATTTTTTGTTTGGGTTTTTTAATTTTGGAAACCTCTACTGCACTATATTTATAATCAGGAGTTTTAGACTCAGGGTCAATTAATGTGCTTGTCAAGTTGTTGGCTCTGCCAAAATCGTTTCCTAGTATTTTACCCCAATGCATAGGTAAAAAGACTACACCTTTTCTAATGTCATAGTTGAGTTTTACACTAACTCTGACTTCACCTCTAGCACTTTTTATAAGCACAACATCATCCTCTTTTATCTTTCTTTCAAAAGCATCTACACTATTCATTTCTAAATATGGTGCAGGCATATGTGTGTCTAATCTATTTACTTTTCCTGTTCTTGTTCTCGTATGCCACTGGTCTCTAATTCGACCCGTTGTCAATACTAATGGAAATTCTGTATTTAGTTTTTCTGATTGATTTTC
The DNA here is from genome assembly GCA_002352665.1 of Flavobacteriaceae bacterium UBA2765. Lineage (GTDB taxonomy): Bacteria > Bacteroidota > Bacteroidia > Flavobacteriales > Flavobacteriaceae > Aureibaculum. Next base: position 52,553 of record DEIV01000139.1, on the reverse strand, counting down.
AGTAAATAAAGGGGTGTTAAAATTTACTTTTCCTGTGTTTGTAAAAAACTGATGATCTGTAAAAAGTCTTGCTGTGCCTTTGTGTTCTTTTGTTGGTACAGGCCATTGCATACTTCCTTCAGATTTTAATCTATCGTAAGATAAACCTGAAATATCAATATTAGTACCTTTAGTGAGTAAGCAATGTTCGTCAAATATTTCGCTTGTAGTTTCATAATCAAAACCATCATAGCCCATTTTCTGAGCAAATTTTGTAATAATTTCTACATCAGGCAGTGCTTCTCCTGGAGGTTCAACGCCTTTTTCTAGATAACTAATTCTTCGCTCAGAATTGGTCATTGTACCTTCTTTTTCTAACCAGCCTGCAGCTGGCAACAATAAATCGGCGTATTTGGTGGTTTCTGAATTATGAGAAATATCTTGTACCACCACAAAATTAGCTTTTTCAAGTGCTTTTTCAACTTGTAATGAATCAGGTAAACTCACTACAGGATTGGTACATACTATCCATATTGCTTTTAGTTCTCCTGTATTTAAAGCTTCAAACATTTCAGTAGCAGTAAGCCCAGGTTTTTCTATAATTTCTTTACCTCCCCAAAAATCAGACACTTCTTTTCTATGTTCTGGATTTGACAACTCTTTATGAGCAGCTAGTAAATTTGCCATACCACCTACTTCTCGTCCGCCCATGGCGTTTGGTTGTCCTGTTAAAGAAAAAGGACCTGCACCAGGTTTGCCAATTTGCCCTGTTAGTAAAGATAAATTAATTAAGGAAACGTTTTTGTTTACCCCATTTATACTTTGGTTCAAACCCATAGTCCACATACTTATAAAAGCTTTGGCATCTCCAATATATTTTGCAGCTTTTTTAATTTCATCAACAGTGACTCCACAAATTTTAGCAGCTTCTTTTAAAGATGTTTTAAACACTTGTTCTTTAACTGATTTGAAGTCTGTAGTATGTTCTTTTATAAACTTTTTGTCAATTTTATTTTTATCAATTAAGTACCTTGCAATGGCATTATATAGTGTAATATCCGTTCCTGGGATAATCTGCAAATGCAAATCGGCAATAGAAGAAGTTTGTGTTTTCCTTGGATCAACAACAATAATTTTTACTTTTGAATTTTCTTCTTTATGCTTTTCTAAGCGTCTAAATAGTATCGGATGACACCATGCAGGATTTGCACCAGCAATTAAAAAACAATCAGCCAATTCAATATCATCATACGAAATAGGTACAGCATCTTCTCCTACCGTTTTCTTATAGCCAACAACAGCAGAACTCATACATAATCTTGAGTTGGTGTCGATATTATTTGTACCTAAAAATCCTTTGGTAAGCTTGTTTAATATATAGTACTCTTCTGTTAAACATTGACCAGAAACATAAAACCCAACACTATCTGGTCCATACTTTTTAATAATTGATGTAAAAACAGCAGTGGCTCTATCTAAGGCAGTATCCCAAGAAACTTGCTGCATGGGATGGTTTCTACTCCATTTCATTTCTGGATATAAAATCCGATCAGAAGTATTTTGAACTACGTAGTTTAAATTCATCCCTTTAGAACAAAGCATTCCCTTATTTACAGGATGATCAGGATCGCCTTCAACCTTTAAATTTCCTTTGGAATCCTTATTTACAATAATGCCACAACCAACACCGCAATATGAACATGTAGTTTTACAAGATTTCTTTATAGCCATAAATTCATTTCTATTTTAGAAGCATAGTTAAATAAGCTTCACTGCAAAAATACAAAATTACGTACTAATACGTAGGTGTTATTTATCAAAATTTGATTACCAATTTTATAAAATTGGTATTTTTGGTTAATTTTTTTGGGAATTCGGGAAGCATTGTTGACTAAAAACACCAACAATGGCTAAAATTTTGTTGATAAAGATCAACCTGAGACAAGTAAAACATTGACTAAATAGGTCTCATAGGTCTTAAAACCCGTGAGTCTAAATTTAAATTTATCCTAGTTTAAATTATATTGAGCCGCTTTAGAAGATAGCTCTATCAAGTTTTTAACATTCATTTTTTTCATCAAATTAAATCGATGTGTTTCAATGGTTCTTTTACTTTTATTTAACTCTATGGAGATTTCTTTATTGGTTTTACCTAAAAGAATTAGGTTAAGTATTTCGATCTCTTTTTTAGTAAGGTTTAATTTATTATGATCACTTATTTCTTCAGATGCCGATATCAATGTTCTACTACCAACAGATTTTTTTAGTAAATTGTTTACAATAACATTGCTTATATCTCCGCTAAAGTATTTTTCACCATTATAAACGGTATGTATAGCCTTTAATACTTCTGATTTATCTGCATCTTTGAGTAAATATCCCATTGCTTTCGCTTCAATAGCCTTAAGAATATACTCTTCAGAGTCATGCATAGACAACACAATTGCCTTGGTGTTTGTAGGTTTTTGGTTAAGAATTTTAACTGCTTCGATCCCATTCATTTCAGGCATTCTAACATCAATAATTAGAAGATCGGGTTGTGTCTTTTCAACTAATTCTAAAGCTTCTAATCCGTTAGATGCTTCACCAACAACTTCAATGTTTTCTTCCTCTTCTAATAAGTATTTAATGCCGTCTCTAACAATTGCATGATCATCTGCTAATAAAATTCGTATAGTCATATTTTAAATACACTTAATTTATAATATCAAACAAATTTAAGTAATTATACTGACTTTTTAAACAAAACCTAAGAAGTCTCCCCCTTAGGGTTCATATCAAACCAAATTAAAATATTTTTTATTTTGTAGTGTTTAAGAATTTAGGTGTTAGTGTAAGTTGTACCCATGCCCAGTTTTGTCCGCTAGCAGCCAATTCTTTGGTTGTTCCTTTAAGTTCATACAAGCCATCTGAGGCAAACATCTGAGAATATCCAATTTGTAATTTTCCTGATTTGATGGGCTTTGTTAAAACTAAATCTAGTTCAGTTCCTAAGCTTTTTTCACCACTTGCTAACTCTTGTTCTCCTGAAAAGTTTAAAACTTTAACTAGTAAAGTAGATTTGCCAAGTTTCAGTTTTGCACTGGCATGTACATCAAATAGACCGATTGAATTTGCGTGATTACCCACATAAAAATAATCCATAAACCCGTTGAATTTATGATTTGTTCCATATAAAGGAAAAAACGCTCCTGTAGAACCAGCTTCGGCATCATTACCACTAATAACTTCAGCCCCGATACCTAGTTCAACTTTGTCAGAGGCCTTTACACTAACATCTAAACTTATTAAATATGCACCTTTAACATCAACTTTCCCTAATCTTTGTCCGCCTTGTATGTATATGTTCGAAGCTACACCAAATCTTCCTTTTTTAAAATTTAAATGAGAGCCAACAGTGGTTAGGTAGCTTACTTCTGTATTTCCGGTTGCTAATTCATTCTGAAATCCGTTCGCTAAGAATAATAAACTTCCAGAAAAGTTGCTCCATTTCTTTTTAGCATAGCCATAAAACATAGTTTTATACGTGAAGAATCCAGAAGTATTATAGGTGCTTCCAACAGATGAGAAGCCAGCTAGTCCAGATCCGTCTTGACTAAATGCAAGACCGATATCAAACATAAATTTATCTTTTTTATATTTAATAATTGCAGCGTCATGATTACGTGCTTGTTGAGCCCATCCTACAGCACCAAAAATACGCTGATCATCATATATGATTGTTTGTCTACCTAATTTTGTAGACCATCCGCTTCCTAATGCTATATCAGCCCAAGCTTGGAAAATTGAGAATGAGTCGTTCGCATCTTGTGGTAATAATTGTCTATTTTCACCCCAGGTCAGTACATCCTGAAAGCTTAAGTAAAATTTATAAGCATCAGTTTTATAACCAAAATTAAGTCTGGTTCTTGTTGAAACACCGAAGCCGGGTTCAGCTCCATCGGCAATAATATTACCATATCCATTTCTAAACTCGGTTCTTGGTCTAAATTCTCCGTCAATAGAAAATTGTGCCATACTATTGATACTTATCAATAATGTTAAGGCCAAAAGTGTAAATTTAATTTTCATGTTTTTCATTTTAATAATTAATAGTTGATTTAATGCTCTAGAAAATCAATCAAGTATTTTCTATATTTATAATAATCGTCGTGTCCTATTACTGCTTTCCGTGTTCTAGGTCTTTCAAAGTCAATACTTAGTATATCGCCAATTTTAGCACTTGGACCACTAGTCATCATTATGACTCTGTCTGCTAAAAAAATAGCTTCATCAACATCGTGCGTAATCATAACTGCAGTGATTTTTTCTTTATTCCAAATTTCAATCAATACATCTTGTAGTTCACCTCTGGTAAGAGAATCTAACATGCCGAAAGGTTCATCTAACAAAAGTACTTTTGGTTTAATTGCAAATGCTCTAGCTATTCCTACTCTCTGTTGCATTCCTTGAGATAATTCACTTGCTTTTTTATTGAAAGATCCATCCAAACCTACCTTGTTTAGATAGTATTTGCAGATATCTTCTTTTTGTTTTTTTGTAGCATGAGGAAAAACTTTTCTAACGCCTAACTTTACATTTTCTAACGCAGTCATCCAAGGCATTAAACTAGGCGACTGAAAGATTACACCTCGATCTGGTCCTGGTCCTTTTATAGAGGTTCCTAATACAGAAATACCACCATCAGAAATAGGATTTAAACCTGCAATCATTGATAACATGGTGGTCTTACCGCAGCCAGAATGACCTATAATTGTTACAAATTCTTCCTTTTTTACTTGCAAATCTAAATGCTCTAGAACTACATAATCTCCTTTAGGTGTTGGATAAACTTTCTTTAAATCATGTAGGTCTAACATTACTTCAGCGGGAGCAAATTTCTCTTGTTTTTTAAATATTTTTGTAGGCATCATTTTCATTAAAATTTATTTAAACTCCCATCTTAGATCTTTAGGTTCTAGATCTGGTAATTGATAGGAAATGTCAGAATCAGTCATTCTTTCGTTACCTATATCCATCAAATATTCGATAATATTGTTTCGTGTTTTCTTAAACTCAGCATTGTCATTCAGTGTAATTTTATCTCTAGGTCTATCAATATTGATTTTAAATTCTGGTCCTAATGTTGCATTGGGTCCGGGACGTAACGGAATAATTCTATCTGCCATATAGATGCCTTCATCAACATCATTTGTAATTAATAAGGCTGTTCGTTTATTTTTATTCCAAATATTCAAAATTTCATCTTGCAAATTCCCACGAGTTAATGCATCAAGGGCTCCTAAAGGTTCATCCATAATGATCATTTCAGGGTCCATAGCCAAGGCTCTGGCAACTGCTACACGCTGACGCATACCACCAGATAGTTCTTTAGGACGTTTATGAATAGCAGATGTTAGACTGACCATATCTATATAATTTTTTATATGATTATCTCTAAATGACCTATTTTCATTGGGAAAGGCAGCTCTTACTGCCATTTCTACGTTTTGATACACTGAAAGCCAAGGTAATAATGAATAGTTTTGAAAAATTACACCTCGTTCATGACTGGTGCCTTCAACAGGGTTGTTTTTAAACAATACTTCGCCACTTGTTGGTGCTAATAAGCCATTTATTAAGTTGACCAATGTAGTTTTTCCACTTCCTGTAAATCCTACAATCGCTACAAATTCCCCTTCTTCAATACTGAGGTTAATATTTGATAGCACCTCGATTGCATTGGCTCCTTGACCGTATGTTTTATTTATGCTGTTTAACTCTAAGTATGCCATATCACCAATCTATTTTAAATACCTTCGTTTTTATTGAATGACACAAATTTTTGAATGGCTAACATCAATCTATCTAAGAGAAATCCTATAATTCCAATCACGAACATTGCTACGATGATTTTAGAATTTGAATCATTAGCACCATTTTGGAATTCTTCCCAAACAAAAGAACCTAATCCTGGACTTTGAGCCAATAGCTCAATCGCAATTAACACCATCCATGCCACTGATAAAGTGATCCTTAATCCTGTAAATATTAAGGGTAAAGAAGAAGGTAAAATAACTTTAAAAACTTTTTGAAGGGGTCCTAATTTTAGTACTTTTGCTACATTGATAAAGTCTTTATCTACAGTAGAAACACCCATAGCCGTATTTACTAATGTTGCCCACATTGAACATAATCCTACACTTATAAATGAAATAATAAACGAACTATCTGTATCAGAATCTTTTGTAAGTGTTTTTACGATCATAAATACCAATAGCAACCACACAACTGGCGAAACAGGTTTAAATATCTGAATTAACCAATTAAAAGAACTTCGTAACGTATCACTGAGGCCAATAATAACACCAATCGGTACAGCTATTAATATTGCTAGTAAAAATCCGGCAAAAACGGTTTTGATACTAGTTTTAATCTGATCAACAAATGAGGGCCTTCCTGTATATACAATGGGATCTTTTCCTTCAGCATTTCGCTGCTTATTTAAGGCTGCAGTTTTTTCTTTGAAGTTTTTCTTATCTATACTAATTGCCTTATGATCTTTCAACAAGGTTTTAAAAGATGCATTTACCTGTGAAGGCGATGGTAATGTATTAGGTTGGCAACTTATATCTCCAGAATCAATACATAGTTTCATTTCATCAGCAGCTTTTTGACCTTGATCTTTTAGTGCTTTTTCAATTCTATAATTTGCCTCTTTATTAAATAATGCAGTCGATCCTGTTTGCCAAACACCAATAAATAGAAGTACAGAAGCTAATGGAGCTATTATTATTTTTAAGATTAAAATACCATTTTTCCTAGGTTCTTCTCCTCTTGATAAACGAATTATTGGCTCTAAAAAGCCTAAGCCGATAAAACGTATTATTTTTATTAATTTATCACTCATCGTTAATGTTTTAACTATTTCCAAATTATTGGTTATTACTCACTCTTCTGACAAAAATATTGAGGAGAAGTACCAGTACTAATTAATCTTTGTTTCCAATTTTAAAACTATTGATATAACCTATTGGATCTTTTGCGTCGTAATTTTTACCATCAATAAACTCTGTGGTTGCTAATTTGTAACCATCTGTTTCAGGGATGTCACTTGCGGGAATTTGTCCTTCTGCAACCAATAATTCTGCTGCTTTTTTCCAAATATCTGGTCTGTATATATCTTTGATCTTTGTGCCATACCAATCTGCAGTTTTAGCTTCAGGAATTTGCCCCCAACGTCGCATTTGTGTTAAGAACCAAACACCATCAGAATAAAAAGGATAGGTAGCGTTGTATCTATAGAACACATTAAAATCTGGCATAGAACGTTTGTCTCCTTTTTCGAATTCAAAAGTTCCGGTCATTGAATTTGCTAATACAGCTTCATCAGCACCTACGTATTGAGGCATAGATAAAATATTGACTGCTTCGGCTCTGTTACCTGGAGCGTCTAACCATTTTCCGGCTCTAATTAATGCTTTTGTTACTGCAATTGCTGTATTCGGATTTTCTTCTACAAACTTTTTTGTCATCACAAATACTTTTTCAGGATTGTTTTTCCAAATATCGTAGTTGGTAATAACTGGTACACCAATTCCTTTAAAAACAGCTTGCTGATTCCAAGGTTCTCCTACACAATATCCGTAAATAGTTCCGGCTTCTAAAGTTGCCGGCATTTGTGGCGGAGGGGTTACTGATAATAGTACTTCTGCATCAATTTGTCCTTGAATATTATCCTTAGTATACATACCTGGATTAATTCCGGCAGATGCTAACCAATATCTAATTTCATAATTATGTGTTGACACCGGAAATACCATACCCATTTTGAAAGCTTTTCCTGAAGATTTATAAGATGCTATTACCGGCTTTAAAGCGTCGGCTTTAATAGGATGAATGGGTTTTCCATCTTCACTTGTTGGTATGTTTGGTTTCATTTTACTCCACACATCATTAGAAACAGTAATACCATTACCATTTAGATCCATTGAAAATGGAGTTACTAATTCGGCTTGTCTACCAAAACCAGCACCTGCGGCAATAGGCTGACCTGCTAACATATGCGAACCATCTAACTGACCGTCAATTACTCGGTCTAGAATATTCTTCCAATTTGATTGCGCTTCAACAGAAACAAATAGGCCTTCATCTTCAAAGAAGCCTTTTTCTTTTGCAATGGCTAAAGGCGCCATATCTGTTAATTTGATAAAACCAAAAGTTAGTTGTGGTTTTTCAATTTCCAATTGTTTTGTTTTACTATCAGAGACTTCAGTAGCTTCAGTTTCTGTTCCTTCAACTTCTTTTTTAGACTCTTTGCCTCCGCATGCACCTAGAAATATTACAACAACTATTGTTAATGCTTTAAAAACTTTTGATTTCATAAATATTGATTTTAAGTAATGAATTATTACATACGTATAAATACGTAGTTTTGTGGCAAATATATAAGTATATTATAAGGTGAATTATGATTTAATATGGGTATAAGTAATCTTTTAAACTGGTTTGTATATGCAATACTCTTGAAGAAAATATGACAAAAAGCATATTATAAGTATAACTAACAGATTACAAGGAGAATAGTGCGTAAAAAATTCTTAGAGTTACTATTAAAAGTTAAGTATTAACTATCTAAAAAATAATTGTGTTCTGAAATTTCTTTTTTTAGATTCTCGACATTAATTATGCCAATTTTTTTACCCACAGCTTTTAAAAGGCCTTCCTTTTTTAAGGATGAAATAGTTCTTATAACCTGTTCGTCAGTAGTACCTGCAAAATCTGCAATTTCTTGTCTACTCAGCTGAACATTTAGTAATTCTTTATGGTTTTCACCAAATTTTCTATTTATATATAATAGGGCATCAATTACTTTTTCTCTTACGGTCATATGTGCAATAGTTTTTACTTTTATTTCTGATCGGTTTAATTCCTCTGCATAAAAGAGCATAAAGTCATAGGTTAAAGCAGGAATATTTTGTAGCATTTCTTTCAAAACTTCATTTGAAAAATTGCATAATATTGTATCTTCAATAGCTAAAGCGCTTATAGAATATTTTTCTCTGGTTCCAAAACCTCTATGGCCAATAATTTCACCATCATTTACAAAGCGAAGAATTTGCTCTTTACCATAAATACCCGTTTTTAATACCTTTGCTTTTCCAGTATGTACAAAGAATAGTCCGTTTATAGGTGCACCTTCCATAATAAATTGTCGTCCTTTTTTACAAGCTATCGTGTTTTTTAACCTTAATAATTCTTGAATAAATTCAGAGGAAGTATGCTTTTTAATTAGACAATTTTGGTTTGCACAAGAAAAACAATCATATTTACTAGTCAACATACCTTTTTTATTTATCAGCCATGACCATTTTTAGATCTTCAATATTCTTATCGCTAATATTTTCATTAGCTGTAGAAAATTTTATAGTTAATGAAAGTAGTGCAGCTACAATAATCAATACACCTATTATTAAATATCCGTTTGAAACGGCTAATGAAGATGCTGATGCTTGTGCCAGTTCAATAGCTTCAGTACTTAATCCTTTATTTGCCGCTATCGCTGTTTTTTCGGCTAAAGCCGATTTTGATTTTAACAACATTGCGGCTAAAAAAGCGCCAACATTTCCACCGGCACCAACAATCCCTGAAATTGAACCAAGGGCTTTTTTATTAATAAATGGAACGACTGAAAATGTTGCTCCTTCCGCCATTTGCACAGTCAAGCTAAAAGCTATCAGGAATATAATACCAAAGGTTAATGTTGTTACGCTTGAAAAAGTCAACAACATAATGCCTTCTAAAGCAAGTATTAATGCTAAAAATAATACTCTCCCTTGAAGACCTTTTAGTTTACCAAACTTGTCGCCAAAAAAGCCACCCAATGTTCGTGCAAAAATATTCATCAGTGCAAATGACAATACGATATTACCTGCAGTAACTCGTTTTAACTGAAAAGTATTTTGTAGATAATCGTCCATTGTGCCATATACAGTTAACTCTATACCAAAACAAGCACCATAGACTAAAAATAATACCCAAACCCTGTAATCTTTTAATACTTCTAAAAAGCCCACCTCATCTCTTTTCGAGTTTGATAATTCTCCTTTAGCTCTTAATTCCTTATAATTACCGTTTGGAGTATCTTGAGTAAAAAAATAATAAACAATGCCCATTATAAAACAGGCAATACCGGCAATAATCATTGAGTATCTCCACGCTTCAGAATCGGCAATCCCAAAACTTACAACAGCTGCTGCAATCAAGGGCATTCCAAGTCGGTTGGCGCCACCACCCAAATTTCCCCAACCAGCAGATGTAGCGTTTGCAGTACCAACAACATTAGGTGCAAACATAATGGAAGTATGTACTTGAGTTATTACAAATGAGGCCCCTATAAAACCTATAAATAGTCTACAGATTAAAAATTGTAAAGGTGTTTGTGCGAAACCTATTAATATAACCGGTATAGCTCCTAGAATAAGCAACCATGTATAACTGAGTCTTGGACCATAAGTATCACAGAGTTTACCAATTAACAATCGCGCAAAAACGGTTCCTGTTACCGCTAAAATAATTGAATTCCATTTTTGATCTGGTGTTAGCCCTAACTCCCTAACCACATCTGGCATAAATGGAACTATACCAAACCATGCAAAAAAGCATAAGAAAAAGGCAAATGAGGTTATCCAAAAAGTTCTGGTTGAGATACTCTTAAAATTGAATAACTCTAATTTTGTAGCTTGATGTAAGTTTGTGCTCATAAATTTTATTTTTTATCAGTAATTATGAGCAAAAATATGTAACTACGTATTTATACGCAATTTATTATATCAATAATTACGTATTTAATAATCGTTTTATGAAGTATGGAATTTAGATAGACTAAAAATGTATTTATCGCAAAAACATGTATTTATTTTAGCTTATTTTAAATTTATATTTTTGGAAATCTAATTAGATTGAGGATTCTAATACACGCTGAATTTCTTCTTCTAAAAATGCAGGATGCTCAGCAACAACATCACCAATAACAATAACACCCGGACTAGTATAATCAATACTATCAATGGCATTTCTATAATTGACTAATGTTTCTATAAGAATATTTTCACTAGCGAGAGTACCGTTTTGTATAATGGCAAAAGGCGTATATTTATGTCGGTATTTTTTCACTTCATTCATGATCAAAGAAAAATTACGGAGCCCCATTAAGATAACAAGTGTGGCCGTAGATTGTGCCCCTAAAGCGATATCCTTAGAAATATTTCCATCAGAGGTTGTACCCGTAATCACCCAAAAACTCTCACACACATTTCGTTTAGTCAATGGAATACCTTGACTTGTCGGCACAGCCAAAGCACTACTTACACCTGGAATTACTTCAACTTCAATCCCTTTACTCTCAATAAAATTTACTTCTTCACCACCTCTTCCAAAGACAAAGGGATCACCCCCCTTTAAGCGAACAACTACACCAAATTCAATTGCAGAATCAACTAATAATTGATTGATATCTTCCTGAGAAAATGCATGTGCATTAAATCGCTTACCTACATATATACATTTAGAAGTTGGACTAGCATATTGTAATAATTCTTTATTAACTAAAGCATCATACAAAATTACATTTGCATTTTTTATAGCATTAAATCCTTTTACGGTAACTAGGTCTACAGCTCCTGGTCCGGCCCCTACCAGTATAACTTTCGGATTTTTCATACTTCTTTTCATATAAATTATTATTTATTGACAGATAAATTTTGCATTTGACAAAAATACGTAATTTTTAAAAACAATTTCATTATAATCATAAATAATTACGTAGTTATACGTATTTTTGTTTTTTTAACACTGAAAATTCAATTCGTATGAAGACAATTATTGTTGTGGGTAATGGAATGGTTGGTTACAAATTTTGTCAAAGATTTGTAGAGAAAGAGGAAAGTAAAAACTATAAATTGCTTGTTTTTGGTGAAGAACCAAGACCAGCTTATGATCGTGTACATTTAAGCGAATTCTTTAAAAATAGTGATGCAAAAGCCTTAGAAATGGCTCCACGTTCTTGGTATAAAGAACACAATATTGAATTAATTACTAATGAAAGAGTAACTGATATTCACAGAAGTAAAAAAACCATTTCAACAATTAATGAAAGGGATTATTCTTATGATTATTTAGTTTTAGCCACAGGATCCTCCCCTTTTGTGCCTCCAATTAAAGGCGTAGAGAAGAAAGGAATATTTGTATATAGAACAATTGAAGATTTAGAAGGAATGTTGGCATATGCTGACAAAATAAAAGCTAAAAATCCGAATGCTAAAGCAGCAGTTCTTGGTGGTGGCTTGCTAGGTTTAGAAGCTGGAAAAGCAGTAATGGATATGGGATTAGAGCCACATATTGTAGAATTTGCCCCCAAGCTAATGCCTAGACAACTAGATATTAGAAGCAGTAGCGTTTTACAAATGACTTTAGAAGCCATGGGGCTTAATATTCATTTAAGTAAAATAACCAGTCAAATTCTTGGAGACGATTGTATTACAGGTATGGAATTTGGTGAAGATGATGAATTAGCCGTAGATATGCTGGTAATTTCAGCAGGTATTCGTCCTCGTGATGAACTTGGAAAAACCTGTAATTTAGAAATGGGTGTTCGTGGTGGCATTGTTGTAAATAATAAAATGCAAACTTCTGATCCCAACATATTTGCCATAGGAGAAGTAGCATTATACAATCAAATGATATATGGCTTAGTAGCACCAGGCTACGAAATGGCAAATGTTGCTGTAGAACAAATTTTAAAGAATACAGAAGTTTTAATGAGTGCTGAAATTGATATGTCAACCAAATTAAAATTAATTGGTGTTGATGTAGCTAGTTTCGGAGAACCGTTTATGCCTACAAGTAAAGGGCATTCCATCCTATTTGAAGACAAAACAAAAGGCTTGTATAAAAGAATTAATGTAAGTCATGATAGTAAAACATTGCTGGGCGGTATTTTAGTAGGTGATGCTTCTGATTATAATATTCTACATCAAATTTTGTTGAACAACATGACCTTGCCAAACAATGTAGAAGAATTGGTAATTGGCCCACGTGAAGGAGGGGGAGGTTCTCCCTTTGGCAGTGCTATGGATTTACCAGACTCTGCACAAATTTGCTCTTGTGAGAGTGTTACAAAGGGGCAAGTTTGCAATGCAATTGAAGATGAAACCTGTGTTAGTTTTTCTGACATTGCTTCTTTAACTAAAGCAACAACAGGTTGTGGTGGTTGTAAACCTATGGTCGTTGAATTGGTAAATCAAACCTTAAAGTCATTAGGCAAGGAAGTAAAAGATATTATTTGTGAACATTTTGAATACAGCCGTCAAGAATTGTACGGAATACTTAAAATAAAAAAAATCACCTCCTATAATGAAGCCTTAGATTCTTGTGGGAAAGGTGATGGGTGTGAAATTTGTAAGCCTTTAGTAGCCTCTATTTTTGCTAGCTTGTATAATGATACAGCAAATAAAGAAGATGTCATTCAAGATTCAAACGATAAATTTTTAGCAAATATTCAACGTAACGGAACTTATTCCGTAGTACCAAGAATTCCCGGAGGAGAAATTACGCCTGAAAAACTAATTGTTATTGGTGAAGTCGGGAAAAAATACAATCTATATACTAAAATTACTGGCGGTCAACGGATCGATTTATTTGGTGCAAAACTCAATGAACTACCTGCAATATGGAAAGAGCTAATTGATGCTGGTTTTGAAAGCGGACATGCCTATGGTAAATCACTACGTACCGTAAAAAGTTGTGTAGGTTCTACTTGGTGTAGATATGGTATGGACGAAAGTGTAAGCTTTGCTATTGAATTAGAGAATCGATATAAAGGCCTGCGTTCGCCTCATAAATTAAAAGGTGGTGTTTCTGGATGCATTCGCGAATGTGCGGAAGCAAGAGGTAAAGATTTTGGGGTTATCGCCGTAGAAGGTGGGTGGAATCTATATGTATGTGGTAACGGTGGTGCAACACCAAAGCATGCCTTATTACTTGCCGAGCAAATTGACAACGAAACGTGTATCAAATACCTTGATAGGTTCTTAATGTATTATATCCGTACGGCAGCACCTTTAATGCGTACGGCAGCTTGGTTAGATAAATTGGATGGCGGTATAGAACAACTTAAAAAAGTGGTTATTGATGACGTATTAGATATAAATGCCGAATTAGAAAAAGAAATGCAATTTTTGGTAGATGCCTACAAATGCGAATGGAAAGAAGCCATAGAAAATGAGGAGTCAAAAAAACGTTTTAGTCATTTTGTAAATTCTGATGATGAAGACGACAATATTGTTTTTGTTAGAATGAGAGAGCAAGTTATACCCGCTTCTTGGGAATAAAAAAGTGTTCAATTTTGAGTAATCAGTAAATAACAAAAATAAAAGAATGGATTCAATTTTATCAAAATATAAAACTACAAAAGAAAGCGAAGTTACAACTTGGTTTAAAGCTGCAGCTGTTGCTGATTTTTCTGAAAACGGTGGAGCTTGTGTTAAATACAAAAACAAACAAATTGCTGTTTTCAACTTTAAACGAAAAGGAAAATGGTATGCTTGCCAAAATGTTTGTCCGCATAAACTAGAGATGGTAATATCACGTGGAATGCTTGGCGATGATCGAGGCATCCCTAAAATAGCATGCCCAATGCACAAAAAAACTTTTTCTTTAGAAACAGGTAAAAATTTAAACGGAGATGTAGATGCTTTAGCCATTTATCCTGTAAAAATTGAAAACGACTTTGTTTATATTGGCTTTTCTAATTAGCTTTGAGGAATAAAATGCCAAACTACTGTGGATAACAAATTTGAAACTGCTATCGGTTTTTTTGACAAGGCCAATACAAACGACCCAAATATTGTAGTTGCTAATGGAAAATCCTTTCCAAAAGAATTACTCTATGCCATTCGCATGACTGAAAAACTGAATCAATTTGAGCCAAACGCTTCTGAATCTGTTCAACTAGCTGTACGATGCCAACACATTTGCCGTTGGGAAATTCCTAGAGATTCTTATAAAATGAATCGAAAAGGATATCTAACTTGGCGTAGAGATTTGGCAAAATTTCATGCACAAAAAGCAGCATCAATATTAAAAGATGTTGGCTACAAAGACGAAATGTTAGACAATGTAACTTTTTTGTTACAGAAAAAACAGCTCAAACGAAATGATGAAACTCAACTCTTAGAAGATGTAATTTGTTTGGTTTTTTTAGAGCATTATTTTGAAAATTTCTCTGAAAAATATTCCAATGAAAAACTTATTGATATTCTACAAAAAACCTGGGCCAAAATGTCTGATAAAGGACATGAAGCTGCTATGAAATTGAAATTTTCATCAAAATCTAAGCAGCTTATATCTAAAGCTTTATCTTAAGTGAAATTTGATTTATCCGTGAATGAAAACCTAAAAAATACTGTATTAGATAGTTATTTGTTTCAAAAACTAAGAAGACTATATTTATTTGCCTTTCTTGCTATTACACTTTCCATTATTATTTCTCAGATTTTAATTCAACAACATATAAATAGTCAGCTTAACGATTCCCGAATAATAAACATTGCAGGTAGACAACGCATGTTAAGCCAAAAGTTGACCAAAAGTGTGTTACTCTTGAATAATAATGACGAATTTGAAGAAAGGAAAAAGAAAATTACGACGATAAGAAAGACATTCGATATATGGGTAAAATCACACCACGGTTTACAAAAAGGAGATGAAAATTTAGAATTACCGATAGAAAAAAACAATGACATCTTAGTCATGTTTAATGAAATAGATGAAAATTTTGAATCGATGAGAGTTGCTGTATCGGAGCTATTGAACAAGTTGAATTCGGATCCAAAAATTGTTTTATCTAATATTAGTAAGGAAATAAATGCTATTCTAGTAAACGAAAATGACTTTTTGCTTAAAATGGATAACATTGTTTTTAAGCATGATGAAATTAGCAAGTCGAAAGTAAAAAAGTTAAAATTTTTAGAAATTTTACTCTTAGGTATTGCATTATTGATTCTTGCAGTTGAAATACTCTTTTTATTCCGACCAATTTCTATAAAAATTAGAGATACAATTAAAGATTTATCATCTACAAAACAAGAAGCTTTATTTAAAGCTCAGCAACTTGAAGAAATGTATATTTCAAAAGAAGAGTCTTTAGAAGAATTGCAAGAATTAAATTATGCAATTGACAATGCCGCTCTTTTTGTAAGCTCAAATTCTGAAGGATCAGCTATGTATATGAGTAAAAAATTTCAGAAACTGTTAGAACTTACACCTGGACAAATAAAGGGAGCTGTTGAAGAATTAATAACTAAGGATACAGGACAGCAAATTTATTTAAAGGATCTTATTCAAAACCGCAGAAAGATATGGACCGGAGAAGTTGAAATTATCACGAAAAGCAGTGCTAATATTTGGTTAGAAATGTCAGTTATTCCACTCAACAACGTCAGTCTAAAACAAAAGACACTCATTTTATGCTCTAATATCACAAAACGAAAATCTAATGAAATTGAATTAAAGAAAATATCAAAAGAGAAATATAACGAAAAAATACAGTCTCAAAAAATTCTTACTAGTAAGATCATTGAAGCTCAGGAAGAAGAAAGAAAGAGGATTGCAAAAGATATTCACGACGGTATTGGCCAAATGCTAACGGCTTTAAAATTTAACATTGAATCAATCAATATTGATAATATAAACACTTCAATAAAAAAGATTGAAAATTTAAAAGTACTTTCAAAAGAACTCATACAAGGTGTTAGAATGGCCACATTTAATTTAACTCCACCAGAGTTAACTGACCACGGAATTGCATCAGCCATACAAACCTTAACAGCTCAATTGGCAAAACTTACAGGTAAAAATATTTTGTTTGAAAATGGCACAAATTTTAATATCCGACTTGATTCTTTAACTGAAACAAATCTTTATAGAATAACTCAAGAAGCCGTTAATAATGCTATAAAATATGCAAACTCAAATTATATTTTAGTAGCCATAAAGCATAGTGACGACTTATTAAGTATTACCATTAACGATGATGGATTGGGTTTTGACGTTGAACAAATCAAAAAGAACAAATCTAAAGGTATGGGCTTACTTTTTATGCAAGAAAGAATAAGTTATTTAGACGGTAGAATCTTTATTAATTCTGAACCCAAAAAAGGTACCCGTATCACGATTAATTTGAATTTAGCTAATTCATGAAAATAAAAAACTCATAAAACTGTTGCTTTTCAGTTTTTATTAGTTCAATCTAGACAGGATTAACTTCGTTGATCCTTTGTGTTCCATCTTGAAAATAAAAAACCTTATAAATTCTTCGAATTTATTCTTTGTTTTAAAAAAATATTTATGAAAGTAAACTTTCAACATATTTTTTTAAAACAAAATTGCAAGTTTTCCATTTATCTGTGACCTCGGCAGGATTCAAACCTGCAACCGCTGGAGCCGAAATCCAGTGCTCTATTCAGTTGAGCCACGAGGCCTATTATTACAGTGCTTTTTTACCCTAACAATTCTTTAACTACACTAGAAATAGCTTTTCCATCCGCCTTACCACCTAACTTCTGAGTAGCCATACCCATTACCTTTCCCATATCCTTCATAGAAGACGCTCCTGTTTGACTTATAATTTCATTAATCATTTTTTGTAATTCCTCTTTACTTATTTGTTTAGGTAAAAATTGCTCAATTATAGCTACTTGAGCCAATTCTGGATCTGCTAAATCATTTCTGCCCTGCTCTTGGTAAAGTGCTGCACTATCTTTACGTTGTTTAACTAATTTTTGAACTAATTTTATCTCTTCAGATTCTGATATTTCTTGCTTAGCACCAGATTCTGTTTGGGCTAATAAAATAGCTGATTTAATAGCTCTTAAAGATTCTAAAGCAACAGTATTTTTTGCTTTCATTGCCTCTTTAATCTTTTCCATTACTTTCATTTGTAAACTCATAATTCAAATTTTTTAGCCTTGCAAAGATAGAGAACACCATTTATTTTAATCCACTTTTTAATCTTTTATTTTTATACCAGAGCTCATGCTAAGAAATCTTAAAAAGATTCATAAAAAAAGCCCAATGAATTCGACCAACAAAATTGTTCCTATTTTTTGCAGTACAAATTTGGCTTCAATAAAAAACCCAAAACAATGTTTTCAATTGCTTTGGGTTTACAAACAAAACTAAATACTAATTAATCCACATTGTCATGCAAATACGAATTATTAGAGCGTAATTGAATATCATCATTATCATCTGAACTTAACGATATTCTTGATTGTTTTTCAGTGGCTTCAGAAGATGGCTCCACATCATCTAAATTAACACCCATTCTTTTATAAGCAGGCTGACTATCATAATCGCTTACACAAGAAGGTCGTGAGATGAATCTGTAGTTAAAATCTTTCATTTTTTGCCTTCTATCATCTGCCCTACTCTGCAGCTCCTCTATAGTAAGATTCAAAGGTGATTCACCCTCTTCATCTACGTTGTTATCTTTTTTAATCTCTTTATTTTCAACTCTAACATTAAAAGCTAATTCTTCATCAACTTCTTGAGTATTTATTTTTGACACCTTTTTGACATCATCATCCATAAAGTTTTCCAATCCATGTTTTATTTTACCATCAACTGTAATTGACGGTTGTATAATTTCAGGATCAATCACTTCTATATCTCTAATACTTGAAGCTGTTAAAGGATGCTTTATTACCGCCTCTTTATCCTCAATTTCTGTTTGTTTCTTAGCGGACAGAGGTAAATCAAATGTTAAAGTAATCTGATTCTCTTCCTCAAATTCATCTATAGAAGACGTAGAACTATCAGAAACGTTTTCTACTTCTTCTGATGGAGCGATTGGTTTTATCACAAACTCATCAAAGGAATCCTCTTGATCTACATGAGCATTAACATCATCAAAATCAACTTCTATTTCATTAATATTTGCATTTGCTTTATTATCTTCAACTTGGTCTAACTCAATGTCTAATACATGTCTTACCACTGCCTTTTCTACAATCTCTTCTACTATTTCTTCTTGCACCAATTCGGGTTTAGAAGCAATGGTCTCTAAATCATGTATAATTTTTTTTGCCTCTGTATGCGTAATTTCCATTTGCTGCTCTTTATTAAAGCCTGTAGCAATAATAGTTACAGCAATAGATTCACCCAAATCATCATCTTCACCAACCCCCATAATGATATCAACATTACTTTTGGCCTCACTCTGAATATAATCGTTAATTTCTCCTATTTCATCTATTGTTATTTCTGTGGTACCAGAAACGATCAATAACAATACATTTTTAGCACCTGTAATTTTATTATCATTTAACAATGGTGAATCTAATGCTTTTGTAATGGCTTCTTGTGCTCTGTTTTGACCTGTTGCAATAGCAGAACCCATAATGGCTGTACCACTATTAGAAAGCACGGTTTTAGCATCTTTTAAATCGATATTTTGTGTATAATGATGCGTAATTACCTCTGCAATACCCATGGCTGCAGTAGATAAAACTTCATCTGCTTTAGAGAACCCTGCCTTAAAGCCTAAATTACCATAAACTTCACGTAATTTATTATTATTTATAACCACTAAAGAATCTATATGTTTGCTCAACTTTTCAATCCCCGCTTGAGCTTGTTCATTACGCATTTTACCTTCAAAAGAAAATGGTATAGTTACAATCCCAACTGTAAGTAAATCCATTTCTCTAGCTACTTTTGCGATAATTGGTGCTGCACCTGTACCGGTTCCACCCCCCATACCAACGGTAATAAATACCATTTTGGCTCTGGTACTTAGCATGGCTCTAATATCTTCTATGCTCTCCATAGCTGCCTGTTCACCAACATCAGGATTTGCACCTGCTCCTAAACCTTCAGTAAGGGTAACACCTAATTGAATCTTACTAGGTACCGGACTATTATGCAAGGCTTGTTCATCTGTATTACAAATCACAAAATCTACACCTTTAACTCCTTTTTTAAACATGTGATTAACAGCATTACTTCCGCCACCGCCAACGCCGATAACTTTAATTACGCTTGATTGATTTTTGGGTAAATCGAATGCTAAATTTTCAAATTCAGTGCTCATAGTTTATTTTTTTTGGGATTCTATATTGTTATTCTTTAATCTATTTTACTTATGTTTTTAAACATCTTATTATTTTTCCGTTTTAAATCGGATAGATCCCTATCAAAATTATTATCAAACAATTTCATAGGGCTCGGCTCTACTCTGCGTTATCTAAAAACTCTCGAAATTTGTCAGCCCATTTTTCAAATATTGATTTTCTATCAACTTTATGATCATAAGCAGATTTTTTATCCTTAGAATTTTCTTCAACTATTTTCTTGTTTTTTGATTTCTCAATTTTATCCTTCTTATCGAGTCCATTCATTAGTAAACCAACGGCTGTTGCATAAGACGGACTAGACAAATCAATATCAGTGCTACCGGCTAAATGCTCATTAGGATAACCTATTCTGGTATCCATACCGGTAATATATTCAACCAATTGCTTGATGTGCTTTAATTCTGCACCTCCACCTGTTAAAACTATTCCAGCAATTAATTTCTTTTTAGTCTCTTCATGACCATAATTTTTAATTTCTAAATAGACCTGCTCGATAATTTCCACTACCCTAGCATGAATTATTTTGGAAAGATTTTTTAGTGTAATCTCTTTAGGTTCTCTACCTCTCAATCCGGGAATAGAGACAATTTCATTATCTTTATTCTCACCCGGCCAAGCTGAACCAAATTTTGTTTTTAATAACTCTGCCTGTTTTTCTATGATAGAACATCCTTCTTTAATATCTTCAGTAATTACATTACCTCCAAATGGAATTACCGAAGTGTGCCGAATAATTCCATCTTTAAAAATTGCCAAATCTGTTGTACCACCACCTATATCAATTAAAGCTACTCCTGCCTCTTTTTCTTCTTGACTCAACACTGCTTCTGCTGATGCTAAGGGTTCTAAAGTGATACTAGACAACTCTAAACCAGCACTCTTAATACATCTTCCCACATTTCTTATAGAGGAGACCTGACCCACAACTACATGGAAATTAGCTTCTAACCTACCGCCATACATTCCAACAGGAGCCTTAATCTCAGCTTGACCATCCACCTTATAATCTTGTGGTAATACATGAATAATTTCCTCTCCAGGCAACATAACCAGTTTATGAACCTGATTAACTAATTTTTCAATATCACTTTCATCAATAACTTTTTCAGAATTTGGCCTGGTAATATAATCGCTATGATGTAAACTACGAATGTGTTGACCGGCTATTCCCACCACTACATCAGTAATTTTATGACTTGAAACACTTTCTGCTTCCTCTACCGCCTGCTGTATTGATTGTATGGTTTGTGTAATGTTATTTACTACACCTCTATGCACACCCATACTTTTGGCCTTACCCATTCCAAGTATTTCTAACTTACCATACTCGTTAGTTTTTCCTATCATGGCAACAATTTTTGTTGTACCAATATCTAGACCAACGGCTATATTATCCTGTTCCATAATTTAGTTTTTTGTGCACACAACCTGACTGTTGTACATAAGGTTAATTGTTTTATAATTTTCTATCGTGTTTTCTTTTATTACTTTTTGATAGAATGCTTTCAATTTTTTTACTTTTTGATCAATCCGATTTAAACTGCCTAATTCCACCATTTGATTTCCCATTCTTGTCCTCAAAACAAATTCATTTACTGACCTTTGTTCTATAGCAATGATTTGCTTTTTTAGAAAATCATCATTATATATTAATGTTGAAAGCTTAAATATTTCTTCAGAGATTTTATCATTTTGAATACCGATCACAATTGGTACTCTTGCTGAATAATTTGAAGACAAAGGCATTCTTTTTCCTTTACTGTCAATATAAAATGTTTTACCCCTTTGATTTACTCTTGCTATTGGTGTCTTTTGTTTTATCAAAACACCTAATTCGCCATTAACACTAATAAAAACCTCAGCATTTTCAACCATTTCATTTGAAAGCAACGTTTGTTCTAGCTTGTTCAAAAATATATTTTCTTTTGGTAGACTTTGAAGTCCATCATAACTTTGTATTAACAATTTATTAACCATATCATAAGTTATAAAAAGATTGTCTCCATTCTCAAAATTGATATTTAATTTTTCAATTTTTTTTGCATTATTTCTTTGCGATGTAAACCCATATAGGAATACCACAAATGCTAATAATAACAGTCCTTTTATGTATGGAATAATTTTTTTCATAAACCAATTATGCCTTAAACATTTCCCCTAAGAGAAAAACCCCTTAACATATATTTATTTTTTATTTGAATCATTCTACTATTTTCTGACTTTTGTTAGCCAATAATTTTTCTTTAACAGTATTTACCATAACACCAATATCACCAGCTCCAATCATAACAATAACTTTAGATTCTGATGCTTGTATTTTATCAATTAAATTTTCTTTTGATGAAATTTGTTTTATCTCTAAATCAATTTTATCTAACAACCATTTTGAAGTTACACCCTCTATAGGTTTTTCTCTTGCTGGATAAATTTCTAATAAAATCAATTCGTCAAACTTAGATAAGCTTGTAGCAAAATCCTCAATAAAATCTCTGGTTCTACTAAATAGATGTGGTTGAAAAACGGCCAATACTTTTTCATTGGGATACAGTTCTCTTACGGCATCTGCCACTGCATTTATTTCTGTTGGATGATGAGCATAATCATCAATTAAAACTAAATTATCCGTTTTAATTTTATAAGTAAATCTACGTTGCACACCTTTGAAATTTAATAAAGCTTTGGCAATGACAGCCAACGGAACTCCGTAACTATTCGCCATTGCCAAAGCCACCACAGTATTCAGCACATTATGTCTTCCTGAAAGATTCAGCTCTATATTTTTATAAGTTTCTGTTGGTGTTTTTACATCAAATATGTAAGTACCATTATTAATTTTAATATGTTGTGCCTCATAATCTGACCCATCTTCAATACCATAAGTAGTCCCTTTTATTGGTAGTCCTTTTCTAACAAATAATTGATCTGATACTTTATTAGAAAACGCCACAAATGATTGAGTCAAAGCCTCTTCTTCTCCATAAATATCTAAATGATCAGCATCCATTGAAGTAATACACGCCATATTTGGAGATAGTTGTAAAAATGACCTGTCAAACTCATCGGCTTCAACCACACTTATTTTATCTCCACCAAGAATCAGATTAGAATTGTAATTTTCTGCAATACCTCCTAAAAACGAAGTTGCATTAACTCCGGCTTCATGTAAAATATGTCCTAAAATTGTAGATGTAGTAGTTTTACCATGCGTACCTGCAATTCCAAAACAAAAAGTATTTTTTGTAATGGCTCCTAAAATTTCAGAGCGTTTATAAATAGTATAAGCGTGGTCTTTAAAATAATTATACTCTTTATGATCTTTTGGTATAGCAGGTGTATAAACAATCAACGTTTTTTCTCTATCTAAAATTTGCTTAGGAATATCATCTACATTATCCTCAAAATGAATAATTATTCCTAATTCTTCCAATGCGTTTGTAACCGGTGATGGTGTTTTATCATAACCACATACATAAAAGTTATTGGCATTAAAATATCTTGCTAAGGCACTCATACCAATACCGCCAATACCTATAAAATAAATGTTATGTATGTTGTTTAAATTCATTTCTTATTGAAAACATTTTATAATACCTCCCTTACTCCTCTAAAGAAGGAAATTTGCTGTCTTTTATTTATTAAATTGTTTTAATTAATTTTTCTACTTCGTCTGCTATATGTTCTGTAGCGTTTGGCAATGCCAATTGCTTGATATTTATACTTAGTTCTCGCTGTTGCTGCTCATTATTCAATAAGCTATTAAAGACTGATCGAAAATTATTTAACTCGCTTTCCTTTAAGATAATTGCAGCATTCTTATCAACTACCGCCATTGCATTCTTTGTTTGATGGTCTTCTGATACATTAGGTGACGGTATAAAAATTACCGGTTTACCGACTATACACAATTCAGAAATTGACCCTGCTCCTGCTCTACTAATAATCATATCAGCGGCGGCATAGGCCAAATCCATTCTATTGATAAATTCCAATACATTAACATTTGCTATATCATCAAACTTCTTATACTCTTGATAATATAATTTTCCGGTTTGCCATAGCACATGTACTTTTTGATCTACCAACCACTGGATATTTGCTTCTAGAAGTTTATTAATAGCTCTAGCTCCTAAACTTCCTCCTAAAATTAATAGTGTTTTCTGGTCTGCATTGAGATTAAAAAACTGTTTTGCCTCTTCTCTTTTTCCTGATATTTCTAACAAATCTTGCCGCACCGGATTTCCTGTTTTTACTATTTTTCTTTCTGGAAAAAACCGATCTAAACCATCATAAGCCACACAAATAGTGTTTACTTTTTTACTGAGTAATTTATTAGTAATACCAGGATAAGAATTTTGTTCTTGCACCAGTGTAGGTACCCCTTTTTTATTTGCCATTTGCAATGTAGGCCCCGATGCAAATCCACCAGTTCCTATGACTATATTGGGTTTAAATTTTTTTATAATTTTATTGGCATTCCACAAACTACTTATCAGTTTAAAAGGAAATGCTAAATTCTTTAAGGTTAATTTTCGTTGGAGCCCAGAAATCCACAATCCTTTAATATTATAACCTGCCTCCGGTACTTTTTCCATTTCCATTCTATCCTTAGCTCCTACAAATAAAAAATTAGCGGTCGTATTGCGCTTTTTTAATTCGTTTGCAATGGCTATAGCCGGATAAATATGACCTCCGGTACCACCTCCACTTATCAATATGTTTAGTTCTTGTTTGATCGTTATTAATTTTTAAGTTTTTTCTGAGCTACTAATTTTATTTTAAACTATTATCATCTCTTTTCTTTTATCATCTCTTTTTTCCAGCCATTCTACACATGTTCATCCTATTGTTTCGTGTAAAATACTAAGTGGATTATCATCATTTTTCTTTTTTTGAGCCTTTATTTTTTCTTCCCTGGCCACACTTACACTCAAGACTATACCTATAGCCAAACAGGTCATCCAAATTGAGGTTCCCCCTGTACTTATCAAGGGTAGTGGTTGTCCGGTAACAGGAAATAATCCTACTGCTACCGCCATATTGATCAAGGCTTGAAATATTATCGGTATACCAACGCCTAAAACGAGTAACATTCCAAATATGGTTTCCGTCTTGGTCGCTACTATTACAATCCTAAAGAGCAATCCTAAGTATAAAATCATAAGTGAAAACCCACCAATCAAGCCAAATTCTTCAACAATTATAGCATAGATAAAATCTGATGATGATTGAGGTAAAAAGTTTTTTTGTACACTTTTACCAGGACCTTTACCTTGAATTTCACCGGTTGCAATAGCTAATTTTGCCTTTTCAGCTTGATAATTTGCATCTTCATCCGCATTAGAAAAATTCTCAACCCTACTTGCCCAAGTATTAATTCTACTATTTTTAAAAGTATCAGGAAAGGCCTTTGCAGATAGGATAAATATGGCAAAAACCAGCACACCTATGCCTAAAATTGTTCCAATAAATTTTAATGGATAACCCCCAAGGAAAGCCAGAAACAATACCATTACAAAAATAATAGCCGTTGTTGAAAAATTGGCAGGTAAAATTAATGCCAATACCAAACCAACAGGTATCCACAATTGCAAAATACTATCTTTAAAGCGTATTTTATTTTTTCTATTTCTAGCTAAATATCTGGCAGTATACATCATTACTACGACGCTGGCCAAAGTAGAAGTTTGAAAACCTATGCCTACAAAAGGAATATTTATCCATCTACTAGCATTAACGCCACTTATGGTTTTACCTTGAAATAAAGTGTATGCCAACAAAACTAAAACCAATGGCACAAGTAAAACTGAGAGTCCACTAAAATAGCGATAAGGTATTTTATGCGTTGCATATATGATTACAAAACCGAGGATTAATAACATGGCGTGTTTAAGCAAGTACCCTAGCGTGGTGCCTTTTCCTACTACACCTACTAGATTGGTACTTGCACTATACACTGGGAGAAAGGAAAATATTGCCAGTAAGGCAATGATAGCCCAAATAGTTCTGTCACCATTAATATTTTTAAGCACTCTTCTCATTTATAACTGTCTAACAGCTTCTTTAAATTGATTACCTCTATCTTCGTAATTTTCAAATAAATCAAAACTTGCACAAGCGGGGGATAATAACACAGTATCCCCTTTTTCCGAAACCTTATAGGCTACTTTTACGGCTTCTTCGGCTCCGGCAGTTTCTATCATAAAATCAACTACATTTCCAAAAGTTTCTATAATTTTTGAATTGTCTAATCCTAAACAAATAATGGCTTTTACCTTTTCTCTAACCAAGGGTAATAACTCTGTATAATCATTCCCTTTATCTATACCACCAACAATCCAAATTACAGGAGTTCTCATACTTTCCAAAGCATAAAATGCAGCATTTACGTTTGTAGCTTTAGAATCATTAATGTATTGCACTCCATTAATCTTCAGTACAGATTCTAGCCTGTGTTCAACACTTTCAAAATCTTCCAGGCTTTCTCTTAGGATTCCATTTCTTACCCCTAATAATTTTGCCACCATAGCTGATGCCATGGCGTTTTTTGTATTGTGATTTCCTTGTAATGCTAATGCTGCTATACTCATTGTAAATGTGTTATTTGTATCGGTTTGAATTAGTATGTCATTATTTTTTATATATGCCCCTTTTTTTAATGTATTCTTAATTGAAAAAGGTAATAACTGTGCTTTGGTTTTATTTTTTTTAAACCAGTTTTCAATGGCTTCATCGTCTGCATCATAAATCAAATAATCATTGGCCGTTTGGTTCATGGTTATTCTGAATTTAGAATTGATATAATCCTCATAGTTATAATTATATCTATCTAAGTGATCTGGTGATATATTGGTGATTATTGCTATATGTGGAGCAAAATCTACAATACCATCTAACTGAAAACTACTGAGCTCTAATACGTATTTATCGTAATTCTCATTCGCCACTTGCAAGGCAAAACTGTCGCCAATATTACCTGCCATACCAACATTCAATGCCGCCTTATCCAGAATATGGTGTGTTAACATTGTGGTGGTAGTTTTTCCGTTACTACCGGTGATACCAACTACTAATGCCTCTGTAAATTTTGATGCAAACTCAATTTCTGATATCACTGGAATTTTCCTATTCAACAACTCTTGAACTAAAGTAACTTTATCAGGAATTCCGGGACTTTTCATTATAACATCAGCACTAAATATTTCTCCTGCTGTATGTCCTTCTTCTTCAAAAAGAATATCATTATGTAAAAGAACTTTTTTATATTTATCGGCAATTATTCCTTTATCAGAAACAAAAACTTCATACTTATTTTTTTTTGCTAGAACAGCTGCACCAACCCCACTTTCACCTCCTCCAAGCACTACCAATTTAGAGCCTCTGACATCCTCCTTAGTGGACTTTCCATCTTCTATATGTTGACTCTCTTTCTCCATCTAATTTTTTTCATTCCCCATCACAATTCTTTTAAACAGTGTTGGGAGAGCATTTTACCGCACCTTTAATGTGATGATAGACATTACTGCTAACATGATTCCAATAATCCAAAATCTAACCACTATTTTACTTTCGTGATAACCTCTTTTTTGATAGTGATGATGTAGTGGCGACATTAAAAAAATACGTCTGCCTTCTCCATATTTCTTTTTGGTATATTTAAAATAACTCACTTGTAACATCACTGATAAATTTTCCGCTAAAAAGATTCCTGCCAATATGGGTATCAATAATTCTTTACGAACTGAGAATGCTATCACTGCAATTATCCCACCTATGGTAAGGCTACCGGTGTCTCCCATAAATACTTGTGCAGGATAGGTATTGTACCATAAAAACCCTACCAGTCCACCTACAAAAGCACTAATAAAAATGGTCATTTCACCAGAATAAGGGATATACATTACATTCAAATAATTGGCAAAAATGATATTACCTGAAATCCAGGCAAAAACTCCTAGAGCCAAAACAATAATTGCTGATGAGCCCGCAGCTAGCCCATCAATACCATCTGTTAAATTGGCTCCGTTAGATACCGCTGTAATTATAAAAACCACAATTAACACAAAAGGAATCCAAGCATATTTTTGATAATCATCTCCTATCCAATTTATCAATACCGAGTAATCAAATTCGTTATTTTTAACAAAAGGAATTGTAGTTTTTAAGGACTTCTCTTCTTTACCAAATAGACTGGACGGATTTACTGTTTGCAATTGTTGTGTTTGTACATTTAAAGGGTTTTCAATCCTTTCTTTGACTACCACTTGAGGTGAAAAATATAGCATAAGGCCAACGAATATTCCTAAGCCAACTTGTCCCAAAATTTTAAATCGTCCTTTTAATCCATCCTTGTTTTTTTTGAAAACTTTTATATAATCATCAATAAACCCAATCAACCCCATCCAAACCGTAGTTACCAACAAAGTAATAATGTATACATTGTCTAACTTGGCGAATAGCAAAACAGGAATTATGGTGGCTAAAATTATGATGATACCACCCATAGTTGGTGTACCTGCTTTTTGGACTTGACCTTCTAAACCAAGATCTCTAACAGATTCACCTATTTGAAGTCTTCTTAACTTGTCTATGATTTTTCTACCAAAAATGGTGGAAATCAATAATGAAAAAACAAAAGCCAATGCAGATTTAAATGAAATATATTGAAATAAACCTGCTCCTGGAAGCTGGTAATGTTTATCTAAATATTCAAATAAGTAATATAACATCTATATGGTTTAGTTTTACTTTTGTAATTCTTTTAATGTCTCTGTAATCACTTCATAATCATCAAAATGCGTTCTTTCTCCATCAATTTCTTGATACGCTTCATGCCCTTTACCGGCAATCAATAGAATATCACCCTTTTCTGCCATAGCACTTGCCGTTTTAATAGCCTGTTTTCGATCAAGAATTGATATGAATTTTTTGAAATTCTGAGGTTCAACACCTACTTCCATTTCATCTATAATAGATTGAGGGTCTTCGGTTCTAGGATTATCAGAAGTGAAAATGGCTTGGTTTGATAATTCCGTTGCTATATGTGCCATTTTAGGACGTTTAGCTTTGTCTCTATCACCACCACACCCTACTACGGTAATCACTTTTTCATTATGTGTCCTGATGGTATTAATGGTTTCCAATACATTTTTTAAAGCATCTGGAGTGTGTGCATAATCTACAATTGCAGTAATTCCGATATCAGAAATTAAATATTGAAAACGACCACTTACACTTTCCAACTCACTTAACAATCTTAAATTTTCTAAGGGATCAATTTTCAGAAGATCTGCAGTAGCATAAATAGCCAATAAGTTATACGCATTAAATGCACCTATTAGTTTTGACCACAATTCATGATTATTAATAGTCAGCAATAGGCCATTCAACTGATTTTCTAAGATTTTAGCCTTATAATCTGCAAGTGTTTTTAAGGCATAAGTATATTTTTTAGCTTCAGTATTTTGTAACATCACGCTACCGTTCTTATCATCAATATTTACCAAAGCAAAAGCCGATTTAGGTAAATCATCAAAAAACGATTTTTTTACATCTCTATAGTCTGCAAACGAACTGTGATAATCTAGATGATCATGTGTTAAATTGGTAAAAATTCCTCCGGTAAAAAACAAGCCCTTAGTTCTTTTTTGATGAATACCATGAGAGCTTACCTCCATAAAACAATGGGTAATACCATTGTCAATCATTTGTTTTAAATAATGATTAATGGTTAGAGAATCTGGCGTGGTATGTGTTGCTGGAAATTCTTGGGTATCAACCAATACTTTTACGGTTGACAACAACCCTACTTTATACCCAAGCTTATTAAATAAATTATATAATAAAGTGGCAATTGTAGTTTTGCCATTGGTACCCGTAATTCCTATTAGTTTTAAATGTTGAGAAGGATTGCCATAATAATTATCAGCCATTACAGCCAAAGCTTCCTTAGTGTCCTTTACTTGTATATTAACAATTTGATCATTAATTTCTTTAGGTAAATCTTCACATACAACAACCGTTGCACCATTGTCAATTACGGATGGAATATATTGATGTGCATCTACAAGAGTACCTTTCAATGCAATAAAAACATCAGATTTCGTTACTTTTCGCGAATCAAAAACAAGATCATTTATAGCAATATCCGTACTTCCATATACCGTTTCAACAGCTACTCTATACAATATGTCTTTTAACTTTTTCACGAAAGTGTTAATTGAATTGTTTTATTAGTTTCTAATTTTTCACCTGCTTTTACAGATTGAGATAATACTTTACCTACACCTTTAAATGTTACTTTTATACCTAAATTTTCCAATAGAGCTACTGCATCCATTCCATTCATATTTTTTAGGTCGGGCATGGTTTTGTACTTTTTTATTGCCAATTGATTATAGCTTTCAAAATTTTGTGTGAGTAATTCAGGACTATTATCTATTTTATTGAT
Source organism: Flavobacteriaceae bacterium UBA2765 (assembly GCA_002352665.1). GTDB lineage: Bacteria > Bacteroidota > Bacteroidia > Flavobacteriales > Flavobacteriaceae > Aureibaculum. The sequence goes on along the minus strand of DEIV01000139.1, from coordinate 21,953 downwards.
TTGATCTAAAATCGGTGTTTTGGTATAAATTTTATGAGCTATTTGCTTAAAAACCGGAGCTGCAACAACATTACCGTAATAGCCAATTTTTTTATTGGGTTTATGGATAACTACAATGCAAGAATATTCAGGATTATCAGCAGGAAAATAACCTGCAAAAGATGAAATATATTCAGTTTTATCTGTCCAATATTCTGCTTGACAAGTTCCAGTCTTACCGGCCAATTCGTAATTTTTATTATAGATATTTGTGGCAGTTCCATTTTTTACCACGTTTTTCATCAAACCTTTCATTTTATCGATAGTTTCTTGAGAACAAATTTTTGGGTTGATGATAATTTTATCAAACTTTTCAATCAATCGATTCTGAGTTCTAATTTCTTTAATAAATTGAGGTTTAACCATTTCGCCATTATTCGCTACTGCATTGTAAAATGTTAAGGTTTGCATTGGTGTCATAGACACACCATAACCATGCGTCATCCAGGCTAAGGAAGTACCGTACCAAGTATTTTTATCACTCGGATTTGGCAATTTTGGCACACCTTCTCCTTTAATTGGAAGATTCAAGGTATTACCTACACCCATTTTTCTTAGTGCATCAATAAATTTTTGAGGCTGATCTCCATAATATTTTTCTATGATTTTAACCACACCAACATTAGAAGACAATTCAAATACTCTGCCTGCTGAAATTTTTCCGTAACCACCTCTATGAGAATCTCTTACTGTTCTATTATACACTTTATACTTTCCATCTCCGGTATCAATTACTGTTGAGGTATCTATAACTTTATCTTCTAAAGCCACTATCATACTCATCAATTTAAAAGTAGAACCCGGCTCATGAGATTCACCAACTGCATAATTCAATCTTTCAAAATAATTACCCTCTCTATTTCTTCCTAAATTTGAAATGGCTTTTATCTCTCCTGTTTTTGTTTCCATAACAACTACGGTTCCATGCTCAGCTTCAAATTTCTCTAACTGAGCTAATAATGCGTGATGTGCAATGTCTTGAATATCTAAATCTATGGTAGTAATAATGTCTCTGCCATCTACGGGCTCAATTTCATTATTATCATTTAGTGGTTTCCACTGCCCTTTTGCAATACGTTGTTTAAGGCGTTTACCATTTTTACCTCTTAAAAATTCATAAAAATTACCTTCAATACCTACTTTCCCTCTATAATCGTCATATCCAACAGCTCGTTCTGCTATTTTACCTATTGGGTGTTCCCTTACCGTACGTTGCTCAGCAATAAAACCACCTTTATAAATGCCTAACTTAAAAATAGGAAAAGCTTTAATTTTTAAATATTCGTTATAACTTAAATTTCTGGTAATTAATAAATACCTGTTTTTGGCTTTTCTTGCCTTACGAATGTAGTTTTCGTAATACCCAGCCGGTTTACCTAACATTTGAGAAAGTGACTGACTTAAGTCCTTAATATTTTCTTCAAAATGTTCATTAGAAATTGTAACGGCATCCATTCTAATATCGAATTTTGAAACTGAAGTAGCCAATAAACTACCATCTGAAGTATATACATTACCTCTATTGGCTTTTATTTCAAAATCTCTAACAGTAAGCTTTTCAGCTTTTTGTTTATAGAATTCTCCATTTATAAACTGAATATCAATAATTTTATAAGTAATAGCTATTGCAAACAAAAACATACCGCCAGCCAGTAAATACAACCTGTTCAATATGTTCTTTTTTTCTATGGCCACTTTTTTATTGTTTTACTATTATTTTTTGTGGTGGATTTTCTGCCACATACAATCCTTCTTCTTCTAATTTTTTAATGATCGCCGACTCCATTTTAATTTTCATTAAATCTGATCTTGTCGCTACAAAAGCCGACCTTAATTCTCGCATTTCTTTATTGAGTACTGCAATTTCTTGCACCTTTTTATCAATGCTGTGAGAGCTTGCAATCATAACCAAGGCCAATCCTGCTAAAAAGACAAGCATAAACCAGTTTTTAGGAGCTCCTTCGTCAACTAAGAATTTACCCTTTAAAATGTCATAAACTGTTTGTTTAACTTTTGCCATAAACCTAATTCCTAACTCAAATTATAATTTTGTTGCTATTCTTAATTTAGCACTCCGAGCCCTATTATTTCCTTTAATTTCTTCAGCCGATGGCACAATTAGTTTGCTTTTTTTAAATGGTACTGATACATTTCCATAAAAATCTTTTTCAGGCTCTCCTTCGAACAAACCACTTCTTAAATATCTTTTTACCAATCTATCTTCTAAAGAGTGGTAAGAAATAACACTTAATTTGCCACCCTGCTCTAACAGCTCATCAGCTTGCAACAAAAACTCTTTTAGTGATTCCAACTCTTCATTTACCTCAATTCTAATAGCTTGAAAAATTTGAGCTAGAATTTTATGTTCTTTGTTTTTAGGTAAAAACTTTTGCAATGCTGCTTTTAGCTGAAAACTCGTATGAATAGGCTCTTGCTTTCTACTACTAACTATTTGTCTTGCCAATGCTTTAGCATTTCTCAATTCGCCATACAAAAACAATATTTCACCCAACCTTTCTTCACTATATTTATTGACAATATGTCTAGCTGACTTTTTAGTTTCTCTATGCATTCTCATATCTAATGCCGCATCAAATCGAGTAGAAAAACCCCTACTCGCTTTATCAAATTGATGTGAGGACACCCCTAAATCGGCAAGAATTCCGTTCACTTTTTTTATACCATAAAATCTTAAGAACCTCTTTATATGCCTAAAGTTTTCATGTATGAGTACAAAGCGGTCATCATCAATCTTATTTTGTAAAGCATCTTCATCTTGATCAAAAGCGAAAAGCTTTCCTTCTGGACCAAGTCTTTTTAAAATTTCTTTAGAATGTCCACCTCCACCAAAGGTTACATCAACATAAATTCCATTAGGTACAATTTCTAAACCGTCAACACTTTCAAAGAGCAAAACCGGATTATGATAGCTCATCTATAATATCATTATCATTTCCCATCACATCTTCAGCCAATTGAGCAAAATCTACAGTTGCATCATCAATGGCTTTTTCATAATTATCTTTATCCCAGATCTCAATAATATTTACTGCAGAAGACAATACCACTTCTTTTGATATTGCCGCAAATGAATGTAGATCTTTAGGGATCAATAATCTACCCGAATTATCTAATTCAACCATTTTTACACCCGCAGTAAACCTTCTTATAAAATCATTGTTCTTCTTTACAAATCTGTTTAGCTTGTTTATTTTTTGCATTAGCATATTCCACTCTGCCATTGGGTAAATTTCCAAACAAGGCTGAAACACCGCTCGCTTTATAACAAACCCCTGATCTAATACAGAATTCAGTTGTTTTTTTAGCTGCGATGGTAACATAAGCCTCCCTTTAGTATCGGCTTTACATTCATATGTTCCTATCAGGTTTACCACTTCATGCACAATTTAATGACAAATATACAGAATTTTACCACTTTCTACCATTTTTTACCACTTTGTTAATAACTTTCTTTTTTTCAAATTATTGTACTGATTAATAGTATCTTATCATTTTTATAAAAATAATTAAGAATAAATTTCATATCATTTTAAAGAAATGTAGTACTTTCAACCAAATTCATTATTTTTGTGTTTGGCAAAAAACCTAATTAGTTAATGGTATATAATTACAAGAAAGAAGGAAAGTTTAATTATTTAGAAGCTGGTGAAGGACAACCTATCATAATTCTACATGGGTTGATGGGGAATTTGAGCAATTTTGATCAAGTTTTTGATTATTTTTCTGCCAAAGGGTACAAAATTTTAATGCCAGAATTACCAATTTATTCACTCCCATTATTAAGAACTAATGTTAAAAGTTTAGCCAGATTTATCAAACGCTTTACAGAACACAAAGAATTAAATGATTATATATTATTAGGCAATTCTTTAGGAGGTCATATTGCACTCTATTATACCAAACAATATCCTAAAAGAGTGAAAGGTATTGTCTTAACCGGAAGCTCTGGTTTATACGAAAACTCTATGGGAGAAAGCTATCCTAAACGTGGGGATTATGAATATATTAAAAAGAAAGCTGAAGGTGTTTTCTATGACCCTAAAATGGCCAGTAAAGAAATTGTTGATGATGTTTATGAAAGTGTAAATGATAGAAATAAATTGATTAGAACCCTGTCTATTGCTAAAAGTGCTATTAGACATAATATGGCAAAAGATTTACCAAAAATGAACATGCCTGCAGGACTAATTTGGGGTAAAAACGATACCGTAACGCCACCAGAAGTAGCTGAAGAGTTTCATAAATTATTGCCAAAATCTACCTTGTATTGGATTGACAAATGCGGTCATGCTCCAATGATGGAACATCCTAAAGAATTCAATCAGTTACTTGAAAAATGGCTCGTTCAAGAAAAGTTATGAGGTGTTAGGCGTTAGGTGTTAGGTGTTAGGTG
>DEIV01000139.1:15710-17448 GCA_002352665.1 Flavobacteriaceae bacterium UBA2765 | reverse complement strand
AGGTGTTAGGTGTTAGGTGTTAGAAAATACAAAATTTGATAGAAACACAATGTTCTGCTTAAATTTCTTTTATTACTTTTTTAAAAATAATTCAAATTTATTCTTGTGAAAATTAAAACTGCCGTATTTGTAATCAGCAATACAGACATTGCTAAATGTCCTAAAGAATTAATACCTGAATATGCTTTTATTGGTAGATCTAATGTTGGGAAATCTTCTTTGATCAATATGCTCGTCAATCAAAACAAACTGGCCAAGACTTCTGGAAGACCAGGCAAAACACAGTTGATCAACCACTTTAAAATTAATAACGAATGGTTTTTAGTCGATTTACCGGGCTATGGTTATGCACAAGTATCTAAAAGTAAACGTAAGAATTTTCAAGGCTTTATAGCCGATTATTTTTTAAAACGAAAACAATTAATTTGTACTTTTTTATTAGCTGATATTAGGCATGAGCCTCAAAAAATTGATTTAGAATTTATGCAGTTTTTGGGAGAAAATGAAATTCCTTTTGCCATTGTCTTTACCAAAGCCGACAAACTAAATGGTTCTAAAATACATAAACACCTACAAATTTTTCAAAAAAAAATGTTAGCATCAGGCTGGGAAAGTATGCCAATGACTTTTGTTACTTCCGCAACTGCAAAAACAGGCAGAGATGAATTGCTGAATTATATTGACAGCATTAATGAACTGATGGAAGAGGTTAGAGAATAGGTGTTGGGTGTTGGGTGTTGGAAAAGAAAAAAGGCTATTGACAAAAAATCTAAGGGTGTATAATGTTAAAATTTTTACCTTTTATTTATTGATAATTTTTAGAAGTATATTATTTCGATCCCGACGTTTCGAGAGAGAAATCATAAAACACATTTGAGATTCTCACTAATTCGTTCCTCAACCTACTCTGATTGACAGCTATATTTTATATTATGGCTATTATTTACTTACATTGCACCATGTTTTTAAATTAAAACCATTCACAAACTAAAAACCCGGAACTCGAAACCAACAAATGAAATCTACCAAAGACAATTTACAAGTTATATTTGAAGATAATCATATTATTATCATTAATAAAAGAGCGGGTGATATTGTGCAAGGCGATAAAACCGGAGATACACCTTTAAGTGACATTGTCAAGCAATATATTGCAGTAAAATATAACAAAAAAGGAAATGTTTTTTTAGGCGTGGTACACCGTTTAGACAGACCTACAAGCGGTATAGTTATTTTTGCCCGTACCTCTAAAGCCTTAGAACGTCTCAATAAAATGTTACGAGAAAAAAAAATAACCAAAACCTATTGGGCCATAGTTAAAAACAGACCTGAAAAAGAAAAAGATACCTTAACCCATTATCTGAAAAAAAACCCTAAAAACAACAAATCTACCGTATTTAGCAAAGAAATAGCCGGCAGTAAAAAAGCCATTTTACACTATAATTTAAAAAAGGAATTAGACAATTATTTTCTATTAGAAATTGACTTGGAAACTGGTAGACATCATCAAATTAGAGCACAATTGGCCATAATAAAATGTCCTATTAAAGGCGACCTAAAATATGGGGCTAAACGAAGTAACCCTGATGGAGGTATCAGTTTACACGCCAGAGAAATTGAATTTATACACCCGGTAAGTAAGGAAAATATTCATTTAACAGCAAATGTTCCAGAGCGTGTAATTTGGGAGAGCTGTGTTGAGTGAATGTTAGGTGTAGGTGTTAGGTGTTAGGTGTTA
>DEIV01000139.1:0-15636 GCA_002352665.1 Flavobacteriaceae bacterium UBA2765 | reverse complement strand
GTTAGGTGTTAGGTGTTAGGTGAAAATAATAAATAAAACATTTTACCTACTTTTTGTAGGCGTTTTCCTTACATTAGTTTTGTAAAATATCGTATTTTTATAAAAATAAGCTATGGATTTATGAAAAAACCGTTTAACATTTGGCTAATAGATGACCATCCGCTAATTTTAGAATCTTATGAATTAGCACTTAACCGGATAAGCGTTAACAATACTATGTTTAAATTTAATATTCAAAAATCTAATGATTGTGATAGTGCAATTGCTAAAATTAAAGTTGATTTAGATAAGATTAAAGTTGATATGGTAATATTAGATATTAGTTTTGATAAATCTATAAAAAGTAAGTTTCTAAGTGGAGAAGAATTAGGCATAAGGATAAAACAATTAATTCCGGATGTTAAGATCATTGTAAGCACATCACACAATGATAGTTACAGAATTAACACCATATTACGTAATTTAAATCCATTTGGTTTTTTGATAAAAGGTGACTTCGATTCAAAAACATTACAGTTAGCAATAGAAAGTATTATTAATGATACACCTTTTTATTCTAAAACTGTTATGACATTAACTAGAAATAAAAACAATTTTAAATATTTTCTTGATGAAATAGACAAGCAATTACTCTATGAGTTATCTATTGGCACTAAGATGAAATATTTACCAAATATTATTCCTTTATCCAAGGGAGCTATTGAAAAGAGACGCAGACGCCTTAAAGATATTTTTGAAGTGTCTAAATCTGAGGATAGAGAGTTAATTTTGAAGGCAAAAAAAATGGGGTTTATTTAGTATAACAAGTACACATTTTTATCTTGAAATAAATCTCTGTGCTTTTTTGCCATAAACTTGCCTGTCACTTACACTTTTTCCGATGTGCAATTTAGATCCAAAAACTAACTGGTTAATTAACATTAGGTGTTTATTCACCATATTGAATATCATATAAATTTTCAGAGATTGATGTGTTAGCACATGAATCGCATTATCTAAAGTATCTTTTTTTCTGTAATTTGCTCAATAAGTAAGGATTTTCCTTACTTATTTTACGTAAAAAACCTAAGAGGTGTTAAATGCAAAAGATATCTTTACTACAGATTTGTTATTTAAAAAATTAAATTTTCATTTAACGTAAGTAGAACTATTTACTATATCTTATTTTATGGAAAACAAAAAAGCTTTAAATTGAAGTGAATCGCTACATAATTATTGGTATTTTGATTCTAGAATTTTTTTCATAAAGGGTAAATTCTACATATGCCGAAATTAACAGGAATTCTTATAAAAGAAATGTATAATAAGGATCAGGAATTTCCTTTTTTAAAAAAAGGAAATCCATTCCTGAATATCTCAAAAAAAAATTAAAAATAGAGTTAGATTCGATTGAGACATATATCAAACAGATTATAAATTTACAAATATAAAAGATATAGCTCTACATTTCTATAAAATGAGAAGGTAAATTAATAATAATGAAAAAAATTAAAGAATTTTCAAAACTTGAAAAAGAACTTGCACAAAGTTAATAGATTTAACTTGGCAGAAAGTTATTATTAACACAAAGTTCCTATGAATATTATAAAAAAAACATTCTTACTTTTTTTAATCACATCGTCAATTTGTATTGGACAAACAAAATACGATAAATATGAAGAACTTATTTCTGAAGCAAATCATTATCGTGGTATTGAAGATTTTGGACAAGCTATTGTGAAATATCATGAAGCATTACAAATATTGACACCGAATTCTAGTACACCTTTTTTCAACTTAGCTGAATGTGCTCTACATTTTGAAAACACAACTCTTGCAAATGAATGGATTAGAAAAGGAATTTCTCAAGGTGGTGCTCAGATAGAGTATCTCAAAAAATATAAGGGTTTTGAGAATATTCAAGAAAAAGAATTTTTCAAAGCTATTATTTCAGACTACAACTCTTTAAGAAAGCAATATTTTTTTTCAATTGAGGATATTGATATCTATTTGGAAATAGAGGAACTGATAAATAGAGATCAGTTCGTAAGAAAAATAGATGATTATATAGGTGAGCGAACGGAAGAAGATATAGAAAAAACTATGAGCGATTTACAAGAGGCTAAAAATAACAATGATACTGTTGCCGCCAAAAAATTTCAAAAATTACTCTTTCCAAAGCCAAATAAGAAATACCGAGAATTGAAGAATGAGCTTATGAAAAAAGTTGATTCTTTAAACGTTGAAAGATTAATTCAGATTACTAAAGAACATGGTTGGCAAGGAAGAGCTTGGTTAATTCTTTGGCATCAACGAGGGAATTATGGTGAAGATAATTACGTTTGGAATTATTTTCAACCTCTAATAAACAAAGAAATTGAAGAGGGTAAAATTAGTCGTAGTTTTTGGTCTCCCTTTGAACAATTCAAGGAAATGATGAAAAACGGGAATTATGGAACTATACAAATTATCGAAAAAAAAGAGAGAAGTAACAAATAACACCTTTATTAATAGCGATAATTGATTATGACTTTTTTCTACATAATATAGTATAACCTCTCTTATGGCTTAACCATCGTGGCCCATTTAAATTAAACTAAGAAGAACATAAATACTAAGAAATAACATATCAAAATGTTTTTGGTGTAATAAATGGGCGGAAACCGAAAAGCCAATAGAGTAGGTAAAATAGAATTTTATTAATAATATGGAAAAATTAGATTTAAAAAAATTTCAAAACTTTGAAACAGATCTGTCCTCAATTTATGGAGGCATCATGATGGCGGACAGAAAAACTACTATTGCAAATACCTGTGATGTGCATCATGATACTAATAATAATGGTAAAATTGATATTGGAGAACATTTGACGATAGTTGAATGCTAATAAATCAAATTAAAACAATCAAACAACATGGAAACATTGAAAAAATTTAAACAATTAGAATTGAATACTTATGAAGTATTTGGGGGACAAAATCGTGTTTTTCGTTACACTCAATACAGCGAAACAATTGCTGACACTTGGGCTGACGAAAATGGTGATTACAAACTAGACCCAGGGGAAACAATTAGTTATCATCCTTATTTCTAAATACTAGCTTCTTTATTAAAATATTATAGAATTTTAAATTCCCTACGTTATCTAATTGTGGGGAGTTTAAGATTCTTAGAGCTTATTTATCCTTTACCAACTATTGTACAGAATAAGATATCTTTTTGACGCTTTTATTGATTACAAAGTGAATAAAAGAAAAAATTCAATTCAAATTGAATTTTATTATTAATTAAATCGAATACTCATTTGAATATTATTATTACAGAATCAAACGATATAACATCTGATTTAGTTATGGAATGGCTTATTTCAAAAAAAACAAAAATCAGAAGATTGAATAACGAAGTTCCTAATAGCATTAGTTACGCAATTTCTAATTCAGGAAATATCTTTGTTGTAGAAAACAGCATTCCTGAAAAAATTTGGCATAGACGTGGAAAACTTAGTACTACTATTCCTATAAATCGAGAACATTCATTAAATGAATATTTAAAAAAAGAATCCGATAGTGTCATAAAGTCAATTGAACTAGACTTAAAACATTCAATAAAGTATGTAGGATCTTTTCTTAAAGAAACAGAAAATTATAAATTAACACAACTAAATTTTGCAAAATCATCTGGTTTAAAAATTCCGAATACTTTGGTAACTTCTTCTAAGAAGCAATTGCTTGAGTTTATTAATAAATATGAAAAAGTGGTAAGCAAGGATATAAGGTACCCTGTTAATTTCAGCGTAAAAGATGAGACTTTTAATTCTTCAGGTACTATTTTAATTGATAATCAAGTATTAAAAAACTTAAATAATATTTTTAATCTAATACTTATTCAAGAATACATAGAAAAAGAACATGAATTAAGAATATTCTTTTTCGAAGAAAAGTTATATCCTATGGCTATTTTTTCTCAATCAAATGAAAAAACAAAAATAGATTTTAGGAATTATGACTTAGAATTACCTAACAGATGTGTCCCAGTTAAATTACCGAAAATAATAGAACAAAAACTTTTGGATTTTACAAAAAAAATGGAATTAAATACCGGTTCAATAGATATGATATATTCAATTGATAAAGAATATGTTTTTTTAGAAGTTAATCCTCAAGGCCAATTAGATTGGCTCTCAAAAAGCTGTAATTATTACATTGAAAGAGATATTTCTGATTTTTTTCACTAATCAATTCCTAAAATTATGAAAAAAGAAATATTACCTGTAACTATTCTAAAGGCAGTTATCAAAACAAAGGTTGCCGATCAGAAAAGTGAACGCTTTATTAAAGTTGAAAAATTACAAACCTGTAAAGTAATTCCATACGGATTTTACAAACCAATTTCAAAAATTTTAGGTGATGAGTAAGATTAAATTGTTTTCGAATTGCATTCCAGTCAAAGGGTATAATAGGTCTGTTATTTGTGATACTCAAAGGAATCAGGTGAAGTTGATTCCAAATTCTTTATATAATATCTTATCTAATTATCAATCTCATTCAACTAATCAAATAAAAAAGCTTTATGATAATAAATTTAATAGTACTATTGATGAGTATATTGAATTCTTGCTAGAAAATGAATTAATTTTTTTTACTGACACTCCAGAGAATTTCCCAAAGCTAAATCTGGATTGGCATACGCCTTTCCAAATAACAAATGCTATAATTGATTTTGATAAAGAATCAAGCTATAATATAAAAGAGGTTATATGCCAATTAGACGATTTAAACTGTAAACACATAGAACTTAGACTATTCAACATTTCCCCAAAAAGTGTTACAGAAAATGTTCTTCAACTGTTAAAAAAAATTAGATCAATAATATATTCAGTAAATATTATATGTGATAGTAAGTACGAATCAGTTAAATTTTGGGTTAACTTAATGAAAAATTATACTAGAGCACATAATGTCATTTTACATAGTAGTGAGAAACATGAACAGATAAACCCATTTCCCGAAAGAAATATAATTACTACGGATAAAAAAATTAATTCTAAAAATAATTGCGGTGTAATATCAATTAGATATTTTGCCGTTAATATAAAAAACTTTACAGAGTCTAAGTACTACAATTCCTGTCTTAATCGTAAAATATCTATAGATGTAAATGGTGACATTAAAAACTGTCCTAGTATCCCACAAAATTTTGGTAATATAAAAGGTACTACTTTAGAAGAAGCCATGAATCATAAAGATTTTAAAAAATATTGGAATATTACTAAAGACGAAATAGAGATTTGCAAAGATTGTGAATTTAGATACGTTTGTACAGATTGCAGAGCTTATATAGAAAAACCAGAAAACATCTATTCTAAGCCTCTAAAATGTGGCTACAGTCCTTATACTAATAAATGGGAAGAATGGAGTACTAACCCCTTAAAACAAAAAACAATTGAACATTATGGAATGTTAGAATTAGTTAAAAAAGATGTTTAAATTTCCGTTCTTCAAACAGGCCGATTCTAAAAATTGTGACTATGACCCAGAAAAACTCAATTGGTAATAGAAAATTAATAATCTTAATGTCTTTAATTTTAACCATCCAAATTGAGACCTTTTCTCAAAATACTGACATTTTAGATAAGGTTTATAACTCATTCAAAGCAGAAGATGGTTCTTTAAATTATTTGCAACCTTACCTGATATTTGATAAAAAAAATTCAAGAATAGATATGGTGAATCAAATCAAATATCAATACTATTCTTTTATCCATAAAGGCGATTTTGATATCCTTCTTTTATCTAAAAAAAGAGTACTAGACTCTTTAGTCATATTTGAAACGGCAAAAATGAAAATAACAGACATCTCAAGGTCTAAAAAAATTCTTATGTTCAACGAACAACATAATAGACCTTATCATAGGCTTTATGTTTCAACATTTTTATCTGATTTGAAAAAACAAGGTTATGGCATTCTGGCATTAGAAGCTTTAAAATGGGAAGACAATGAGCTAAATTCTAGAAAATTTCCGATCAGCACTTCAGGAACTTATACGGTAGAACCATATTTTGCAAATTTAATAAGAATAGCACTGGAGTTAGGTTTTGAAGTTTTACCCTATGAAGATCAAAGCTCACCACCAGGAACCATCGAGAGTAGAGAAATGGCACAAGCCAACAATTTAGCAAAAATAATCAATTCAGAAAACACAAAAATATTGGTACTAGCTGGGTTTTCTCATATTTCAGAAGTACCAGTATCTTCACATCATGACGAAATCAGCTATATGGCAACTCGCTTAAAAGAGCAATTGGGAATTGACCCTTTTACAATAGACCAAACTGAAATGTCAAGTGATGCAAGGGTTGACAAAGTTTCTATTCCCTATAAAAGCAATGAACCATATATATTACATGAATTTAAAAACAGGTATGACTTAACATTGGTCTATCCTAATAATGTTGATTATTTACATCTTGAATTGGGTAAAGCTCTTGTGAATGTTAAATTAGATGAAAAAATGGTAAATAAGAATCATCTCATCCAATTTTATGTAAAAACTGAATATGAAAATTTTAATGATAGAGCAATTCCCTATGAACAATTTTTAATTGAATCAAAAGAAATGAAGATATATCTAAATCCTCAAAGAACATATCAATTGGTCATAAGAGATTGCAATTATAAAGTGTTAGTGTTGAGAACCATTGATCAATTTAAAGAAATTATTATAGATTAGGGTTTGAGAAAATTTCCATATTACAAACAATTAGACAATAAAGATTGTGGACCTTCCTGCTTAAAAATAATCACTAAGTATTATAATAGAAGTATTGCTATACAAGAATTTCGTAAGTTAAGTGAAACAACAAGAGAAGGTAGTAGTTTATTTGGTATTAGTAATGCAGCAGAAAAAATTGGTTTTAGAAGTTTAGGCGTAAAGATTAAATTAAATGATTTATTAGAAGCTCCACTACCATGTATTTTACATTGGAATAAAAACCATTATGTAGTTTTACACAAAATAAAAGACTCATCTTTCATCTTCTCCAAGGGAAAAAAGTCAAAAAAGTCTTTTACATTTTATATTTCAGATCCGGCACATGGTCTATTAAAATATACCCAAGAGGAATTTTTAAAACACTGGATAGGTGGTAATGCCACAGATGAAACCGAAGAAGGCATTGCTTTATTATTAGAAACTACACCAAAGTTTTATGAAGAGCAGACAAATCCTGACTTTGATAAAAACAAGAGTTTCAGATTTTCTTTTTTGAGTAAGTATGTTTTTAAATATAAGTCCTTTTTATGGCAATTGATTATTGGCTTATTAGCAGCCAGTTTATTACAATTAATTTTTCCGTTTCTAACCCAAAGTGTTGTAGATGTTGGTATAAAGAACCAAGACATACATTTTATTTATTTAATCCTGTTTGCTCAATTAGCTTTGTTCTTTGGTAGAACAGCTATAGAAGTAATACGGAGTTGGATATTATTACATTTAAGTACGCGTATTAATATTTCATTAGTGTCAGATTTTTTTATAAAACTTATGAACTTACCTATTGCTTTTTTTGACACAAGAATGACAGGAGATATTTTACAACGTATTAATGACCATAAGCGTATTGAAAGTATTTTAACTACTTCTAGTTTAAGTGTATTGTTTTCAATGGTAAATTTGGTAATCTTTACTATAGTGCTAGGATATTATAGCTTACAAATTTTTAGTATTTTTATTATAGGTAGCTTACTCTATTTTGGATGGATACTACTCTTTTTAAAGAAACGCAGAGATTTAGATTATAAACGTTTTTCGCAAGTCAGTCAAGAACAAAGCAAGGTGATAGAATTGATTAATGGCATGCAAGAAATAAAACTGCATAATGCGGAAAAACAAAAACGTTGGTCTTGGGAATTTTTACAGGCCAGATTGTTTAAAGTATCCATAGAAGGTTTAGCCTTAGAACAATACCAAAGTGTGGGATCTAACTTTATCAACGAGGTTAAAAATATATTGATTAGTATATTGTCTGCAAAATTAGTTATAGATGGGAATATTACCTTGGGTATGATGTTGGCAATTTCATATATTGTAGGTCAACTAAACTCTCCAATAGCTCAATTGATTAGTTTTATTAGAGAAGTTCAAGATGCTAAAATATCACTCGAAAGACTTTCTGAGATCCACAACAAAGAAGATGAAGAACAACAAGACCAAGATAAAATTACAGATTTATCAAAGGAACTGGATATTAGCTTAGAAAAAGTTTCCTTTCGCTATATAGGTTCAGATGTAGAAGTATTAAAAGAATTAGATGTTAATTTACCTGCAAATAAAATTACCGCTATTGTTGGCGTAAGTGGAAGTGGTAAAACAACATTAATGAAATTATTACTCAAGTTTTATGAACCCAATAACGGACAAATAAAACTAGGAAATTATGACCTTAAAAACGTATCTCAAAAAACTTGGCGAAAGGAATGTGGTGTAGTAATTCAAGAAGGCTATATTTTTAATGACAGTATAGCAAATAATATTGCCGTAGGGGTAGATTATGTAGACAAGAAAAAATTAGCACATGCTGTAGATGTCGCAAATATTCAAGAGTTTATAGAAAGCCTACCATTATCATACAATACAAAAATAGGTATGGAAGGCATAGGGCTTAGTACAGGACAAAAACAACGCTTATTAATAGCCAGAGCTGTATATAAGAATCCAAATTTCTTATTTTTTGATGAAGCCACAAGTGCCTTAGACGCCAATAATGAAAAAACAATCATGGAAAAGTTAAATATCTTTTTCAAAAATAAAACTGTACTCGTAATTGCTCATAGATTGAGTACCGTAAAAAACGCACACCAAATAGTAGTATTGGATAAAGGTAAAATAGTCGAAGTAGGAAATCATCAGGAATTAATTAAGCAAAAAAGGAATTACTATCATTTGGTTAAAAATCAATTAGAATTAGGGAGCTAATGCCAGATATTAAAAATAAACATATAGAAGAAATAGAATTGCGTAGTGAAGACGTGCAAGAAATCCTCACCAAAGTACCAAATTGGATGATACGATGGGGAAGTGTTTTGTTTCTATTACTAATACTACTATTACTAGGAATTTCATGGTTTGTAAAATATCCTGACATTATTGCAGCCGAAACTATTGTAACAACACAGATTCCTCCACAAAAAGAATATGCTAAGATAACAGGTAAGTTAGATGTTATTTTAGTGAAAAATAACGAGCAAATTAAATCAAATACGTCATTGGGAATTATAGAAAATACTGCAAATTATAATGATGTATTCAAACTAAAATCTATACTGGATACTATAAAAGTCAATAATAAATATTTTAGTTTCCCTATGGATAGTCTTCCTATATTATTTTTAGGTGATATTGAACCTGATTTTACCTTATTTGAAAATAATTATATACAGTATGTATTAAATAAAGAATTGCAACCGTTTTCTAATGAGGCCATGGCCAATAGAATAACATCAACAGAATTGAGAAGGCGTTTGGCAAATCTGAAATCACAAAAAGAATTGCAAAACTCTGAGCTTAATTTTAAGAATAAAGATATAGAAAGATATAAGACCTTATTTGAAAAGGGTGTTATTTCTGCACAAGAATATGAAAACAAACAATTGGAATATTTACAAGCAGAGCGAAATTTTAAAATGATGAGTTCTAATGTTTCTCAATTGAGAGAATCTATTAGTAATGCTCATAGAACTTCAAAAGATACAGAAATTAGCAGAACTAAAGAAGAAATGATTTTGTTAAAAAATGTGATTCAATCCTTTAATCAATTAAAGAAAAGTATTAAAGATTGGGAATTACAATATGTATTGCAATCAGATATAGAAGGCAAAGTTTCATTTCTAAATATTTGGAATAAGAATCAAACCGTAAATCAAGGAGATTTGGTTTTTACCATTATTCCAACAGATAACGATGAATTTATTGCCAAACTAAAAGCGCCATCTCAAAACTCAGGTAAAATTAAGATTGGACAAAAAGTTAATATCAAATTACAAAATTATCCGGAAACAGAATTTGGAATGCTAACAGGTACAGTCAAAAACATTTCATTAATTCCTGATAAAGATGGATTTTATTTGGTAGATGTGAGTTTACCCAAAGAATTAATTACCTCCTATAACAAGGAAATTGTTTTTAAACAAGAAATGCGAGGCATTGCAGAAATTATTACGGAAGATTTACGTTTAATTGATCGCTTCTTTTATCAGTTTAGAAATATATTAAAGCGTAATTAACGTGAATAATGATAAATAGTTCTGGCTTCACCCCAAGGCTCCAATAAAAAAATACACAGTAGCAATCAGCCCCTGACTGATAGCATCAAGAAGTTGTTCATGAAGAAATTTAACTTTTTTTTCGACACACCATTCGCCTTTGGCGTAACGGAACTCAAACTGACATAAATTCCCTAACCATTATTCACATTAATTGATAATCTGCATATAATTTGAAGCTCAATTATTGCTCCAATTTATAATGTACAAATGCAAAAATTAATGTTGCAATTGTCATTAGCATAAAAACTGAAATTCCCAATAAGACTTCTCCTTGCAACACTTTTTCAGTTCCTCCTAAGAAACCAAACGTTAAACCCAAAATAGTAAGGAAAACAATCATTACATACTGAAAGTACTTTAACTGTTTGGAATAAATAATAGCTCTACCTACTTTGTTAAAAGGTTTTTTTCCTAAAACAGTTCTTAGAGCAGCAATAATGATAATAAATTGAAATATTAATTTAAAAATATACATATAAATAAAATTTAAAGTTACGTTGTTAGTTTGACATCAATTCAAAGCCAAAATCATTGAAACAATAAGATTACCAATTAAAAACCGCTTGCAAAAAATCTACCGTTTCAACAGCTTAAATTTTTCTTGAATAATTTGATCAATAGGTTTATTTTCTATTTTACTTTCTAACCAAGACAAAATATCTAAATATAAAAAGGCCCTGCGTTCATAAGGATCATTTTCGTATTGTTTTAGCGTGGTATGTAATTTTATAAACTCCTTTTTAAACTCACTGGGGTATACATCGCCAATAGTCTTTAAAAATTTAATCATTTCCTTTTGTACCTCATTGAGCTCATTCATTTTTATTAAAAACTTATAAGTGTTTTTAATTTGAACTTCTAAATGATAATCTAAACCAGCTTCATAATGTGCAAATAAATTCAGTATTCTGGAAAAACACAATAAATCCTCACGCATTTCTAATGATTTATTATTGATGATCTTATCTAAATATTCTATGCACTTTTTACTGTTTCCGGCACCAAAATATAAACTGGCAATTTTATAATAGAACACCATTATATGGTGGTGATCAATCCTATCTTGATATTCTTTTATCTTCAATAAAATTTCATTAACCAAAGGCAAACCTTCTTTAAAGGTACCCTCTAAAAAATGCAAATTCAGTTTATTATTGTAGAGATATAAAAAGCAAAGGGCATTTACATTATCTTCATTAGGTAGCAGTTTACTATTGTTAATTGTATCTTCAAATCTACTCAATGCCAATTTAAATTGCGTATGGTATTTTATATAAAAAAGAGATTCCAACAAATAATTATATCCTTTAAGGAAAAAAACAGGATTTAAACTTATCATGTCTTCATTTTGAAGAAACATATCAACCCATTTGGTGGCATATTTATAACAGGTTAAAAAATCTTGTACCAAAAAACTATACCATAAATGAGATTTATACAACCACAGTTTTTCACGAAAACCCAATTCTGAAAGCTTAAAATCAGGCATTCTATCATTAAAATATTTGGTTATTTTTTGATACTCCTTGTCGTTTTTTGCATAACCGGTCTTTAATAATATTCCGTACAGTTGTAATGATAAATTTGATAATTTACTTGTTATTGTATTTTGAATACTTAACTGTTTTGCCTGTTCTGTCAACTCATCAGCCCTATTACTAATACTTCTGGTAATATATTGAGATTCTATTACCTTTTCTAATTCTACTATTTCATAGGCTAGTATTTTTTCTTCATTGTCTATTGCCGTATTTTTTGCTTTATCTAAAATTTTTAAACTTTGTTTATACAGTCCTTTATGATATAAAATCGTGGCGAAATCAAGTTGCTCTCTAATTTGAGCCCTTGTATTTTGATGTAGCGGATTCAATCTTAAACTAATTAAAATTTGCTTGTATAAATGTGCCTTTAAATTAGATAATTGGGCCTTTTTAACGATGCCACTTTTTAGTATAGATTTTTCATCATAAGTATTCAATTTATCCAGTAAATTAAATAAGGCCAAGAATTTAGAATCGGTATTACCACCCAATCTGCCAACATATAGTTTGAATTGTCTTTTCTCAGATTTAGATAGCGATTTTACTAAAACAAATAAATTATCTTTTTGTTGGCTAGTCATTGTAACAAATAAAGATTTAAATAATTAATTATCAGATTGTTAAATAATCAATATTTAGGTTAAGCATTGTAAAAATACATTATATTTCGCTTTAAAAAGCATAGCAAAATATAAATTCGTTTCTTAATAAAGAAATATATTCTTAAATAATGAGCAAAGATATAGTCCAAATTTTTGATACTACCCTACGAGATGGAGAGCAAGTGCCTGGCTGCAAGCTAAATACAACACAAAAATTAATTATTGCAGAAAGGTTAGATGAATTGGGTGTGGACATTATTGAAGCAGGATTTCCAATTTCTAGTCCGGGTGATTTTAAGTCGGTTGAAGAAATTTCAAAAATTGTTAAAAATGCTACTGTTTGCGGATTGACAAGATCTGTAAAAAAAGATATTGAAGTTGCTGCTCAAGCTTTAAAGTATGCTAAAAAACCGAGAATTCATACCGGTATTGGCACTTCTGATTCTCATATTAAATTTAAATTTAATGCAACAAGAGAGCAGATTTTAGATCGTGCTGTTGGAGCCGTTACTTATGCTAAGTCTTTTGTTGAAGATGTAGAATTTTATGCTGAAGATGCTGGTAGAACTGATAATGAATACTTAGCTCGCGTTTGCGAAGCTGTAATTAAAGCTGGGGCTACCGTATTAAATATTCCCGATACCACGGGTTATTGTTTACCTGAAGAGTATGGTGCCAAAATGAAATACCTAAAAGAAAATGTAAAAGGAATAGATAAAGCCATATTATCTTGTCACTGCCATAATGATCTGGGTTTGGCAACAGCCAATTCTATCGCCGGAGTAATTCAGGGTGCCAGACAAATTGAATGTACCATTAATGGAATTGGAGAAAGAGCAGGAAATACGGCATTAGAAGAAGTGGTAATGATCTTAAAACAACATCCTACTTTGAATCTAGATACTGGAATCAACACCCAATTGCTCTATGATACCAGTCAAATGGTAATAGATAATATGGGTATCTATGTACAACCTAACAAAGCTATTGTAGGTGCAAATGCATTTGCCCATAGCTCGGGTATCCACCAAGATGGTATGATAAAAAATAGAGAAACTTATGAAATTATTGACCCTAAAGAGGTGGGCGTAACTGATTCTGCCATAGTTTTAACTGCAAGAAGTGGAAGGGCCGCTCTAGCTTTTAGAGCCAAAAAAATTGGTTATGACTTGACTAAAATTCAATTGGATGAGATCTATGCCCTATTTTTAAATTTTGCAGATAAAAAGAAAGAAATTGACAATGATGATATTCATGAAATTATAAGAACAAGTACAATAAATTATTCTATTCCAGCTTAATAAAAAGAAAAAAATGAAACTAAATATTGCCGTTTTACCAGGAGATGGTATAGGCCCCGAAGTAACTAAAGAAGCAAAGAAAGTGTTAGAAGCTATAGCACATCAATTTGACCATACTTTTATTTTTAAAGAAGAATTGGTTGGTGCTGTGGCAATTGATAAAACAGGAGAGCCTTTTCCTCAAAAAACATTAGATCTTTGTTTGAATACTGACGCTGTATTATTTGGAGCAATTGGCGATCCTAAATATGATAATGATCCTTCTGCAAAAGTTAGACCCGAACAAGGTTTGTTAAAAATGCGAAAAGATCTAGGACTATATACAAATATACGTCCGGTAAAAGCCTACAAAGAATTATTAGAAAAATCACCTTTAAAAAAGGAGATTATAGAAGGAGCTGATATGACTATTTACCGAGAACTTACAGGAGGTATTTATTTTGGTGAAAAAAAAATAAGTAAGGACGGAAAAACGGCTTCTGATTTATGTGAATATCATGAATTTGAAATAGAACGTATTGCTCATGCGGCATTTAAAGCAGCTCAAAATAGAAGAAAAAAATTGACATTAGTAGACAAAGCCAATGTACTTGAGTCTTCTAGATTATGGCGTAAAGTAGTTACTAAAATTGCCAAGAAATACGCAGATGTTCAACTAGACTTTCTATTTGTAGATAATGCGGCCATGCAAATTATATTAAACCCTAAACAGTTTGATGTTATCTTAACAAGTAATTTATTTGGAGATATTATTTCTGATGAAGCTAGTGTTATTGGTGGATCCATAGGTTTATTAGCCTCTGCTTCTGTTGGTGAAAAATATGCTGTTTTTGAGCCTATTCACGGCTCTTACCCGCAAGCTACCGGCAAAGGAATTGCCAACCCTATTGCTGCCATATTATCTGCAGCAATGCTATTAGAGCATTTTGATTTATTTGAAGAATCAGCTTTGATCAATAAAGCGGTTGAAAAATCTTTAGAATTACAAATATCAACCTCTGATATTAATAGCAATTCCCAATTTACCACCTCAAAAGTTGGTGACTTTATTACAGATTTTATCCAATACCCTGAAGATTCGAATATCAATTATCACAATATCCATATAGGACAATCAACTATTATATAATTTCAATTTTGTTCATACTAAAGCCCGCTTCCACGGGCTTTTTTTATGAAATTTACTCATACTTTATACTAATTTAACCAATCTTTTTTATTTTTTAGTTTTTCCTGTAACAAACCCATACTTTTAAGCGTCTATTAGAAAGGTAGTTTAGTATTAATACCCAATTGACAAATATTAAGAAAACTATAAATAATGTTCGATATTGATCGTTGGCAAGAAATTTTTGATACCATACGTAAAAACAAATTACGTACATTTCTCACGGGGCTGTCCGTGGCTTCAGGCATTTTCATTTTGGTTATTCTATTGGGTTTTGGACAAGGAATGCAAAACGGTATCCGTAAAGAATTTGAGGGCGATGCCACTAATATTGTTACAGTATGGACTCAAGTAACGACCAAAGAATATAATGGCTTAAATCCTGGTAGGCGTATTGAAATGAATAATTCAAATTACAATCACATCACTTCTCTTTATAGTGATCAGTTAGAATTTAGCTCCGATCGATTAAGAGTTAGGGGTGCTTCAGTGAATTACAAAAATGAATCAGGAGCCTATGGTGTACAAGGAGTAACCCCAGATCATCAGCAAATTGAAAATCAAAAAATGCTTTCAGGACGTTTTTTGAATGCTAATGACATGAAAACGAACAACAAAGTCGCTCCTTGCTATGATAGCTTACAATTTTAACATTTAATGGAGTGTTTAGAAACATTGCATGAATATATTCAAATATCAGGCATTAACTTTAAAATTATTGG
>DEIV01000109.1 GCA_002352665.1 Flavobacteriaceae bacterium UBA2765 | reverse complement strand
CGTTGGGTGTCATTTAACAAAACCACCTAAAAAATAGATAAGATATATTAAAGATGAAAACCTTTGAACAAATTATACTTTTATTAGTTTCTGGACAAGGGCTATTGTTAAGTTTTGCCTTGATTTCCTCAATATTAAAGAAAAACTATTCAAGTTTTTTCTTGGGTATAATAACTACCGTGATTACATTAGAAATATTAAACATTTGGGGAATGAGAGCATCATATCATAGTTTAGAAAATGCCTTTCCTTTTTGGGTATTTGGTTCTTATTTATCTCTTCCACCAGCCTTATGGTTATTTGTGAAATTAAATACACAACCTACGTTTCAGCTTAAACCTAAATATTCTATTTTTTTCATACCGACCATAATTGAAATAACAACAGAATTATTTTCATTTTATTCTAATAGATTATTAAGAACAAATTACCAATTAATAGAGAATTCGTTTTGGTATACTTTGACTGAAATAGTACCTATAATTACTATGGTTTTAGTTCTAATCTTTTTTGTAAAAGAGCTAAATAGGCTAAACAAACGTCTAAAAAAAATGCCAATAGCAAAAAACAAATTTCTACAAACTTCTAAACTTTATATATTTTTTCTTGTTTTTTTTTCCTTGACACTATTTTGGTTATTAATTACAATTTTTAATTTTAAAGTCTTTATTGTTGTAGAAATAATTCTATTACTGTTTCTATTTGTACTTGGTTATATTGGTTATTTTCAGCCATCATTTTTTAATATTCCAAAAGTATTAAAAGCTGAAATAATCAAGGAAAAATTTTCTCAATATGATGATGAAAAAGAACTAAAAAGACTGAATACTCTTTTTGAAAATGAAAAAATTTACATTCAACAAAAATTATCAATAAAAGAAGTAGCTTCTAGACTTCATTTACCAGAACGGTATGTTTCAGGAATCATCAACTCTTATCATAATACTACTTTTACCTCGTATGTGAATTCTTTTAGAGTTGCAGATGTAATTGAACGAATTAACGACCCAAAAGAAAGTAACAAAACGCTTATTGGTATTGCAATGGAATCTGGTTTCAATTCAAAATCTTCTTTCAATAGTATCTTCAAAGCTACTACAGGAAAAAATCCATCAAGTTTTCTAAAAAGATAAACATGTCCAGAAACACGTTTTTGGACGTCCTACTTATGTTTTAAAGACAATTAAAAGGTTAAATTTTCATTTATTTGTCTTTTAAAACAACTTTATGAAAAATATACTAATAATATTGATTTTCCTTTTTGTAACACTAACCAATGTTAATGGACAAGAAAAATTTGCAGAAAACCCCTTAGAAGCAAAATTTATTACGGAAGATTTTGAAAGATTCTGGGAGGCATTTGATAAAATGGAAAAATCATCTAAAAATCCGTTTGATGACTACATTAATAATGCTTCAGAAGGTTTTAGTCCAATAGTTGGTTTTTTTTTAGACTCAAAAAAATTGTACAAGACTGTCAAGAAAAGAAAAGAAGATTATTTAAAATCAAGGAACATTTTAGATAGTTTAAGTGGAAAAGAAACGGAAATTATAGAAGCTTATACCAAAATGAAAAATTGGTATCCAATCGCAAAGTTCCCACCTGTTTATTTTGTTGTTGGAATATTTACATCTGGAGGAACAATAACGGACAATGGACTTTTGATAGGTTCTGAAAAAATGCAGGACTTGAATGGATTAACTGGTTTAGTTTCTCACGAACTTATACATTATCAACAAAGAATCGAGGGAAAAGATAATCTTCTAAAACAATCAATAATTGAAGGGAGTGCTGATTTTATCGGAGAATTGATTTCGGGCAAGCATATAAATATGGTTCCGTTCAATTATGGTAACGAAAATGAAAAAGAACTTTGCATTGAGTTTGTGAAGGTAATGAAGAAGAAAAATTATAAGGATTGGCTTTATGAAACTAGTGGAAAGGACAATCGCCCAAACGACTTAGGTTATTGGATTGGGTACAAGATAACTCAAGCGTATTTCGAAAAACAAACAGACAAGAAACAAGCTATAAATATCATTTTAAATATTAAAGACCCGATGGGGTTTCTTGAAACAAGTGGATACTTAGACAAGTATATGGAAAACTAAATACCAGCAAAAAAAAAACGAACCCTCAACCCTATGTATAATTAATTGCTTTGCTCTTGCCTACTTATAAAAGTCCTCAAATCCGAATATTTATCAGTATTGCATTCGTGTTTTTATTTGCTAAATTATGTGCTTAAACACGCAACTAACCAATGCAAAACGTTTAGCTTTAATATGACTGATCCTGAATAAAGACTACATAAGTCAAAGAAAATATAATTTATCCAGACCAGAACTTAAAAAACGCTGTCAAAATTCAATAGTTTCATCATTCAATTCAATTCTAAGTGCAATAATAATTGTTGTTATTACTAATGCTATTTGCCACCATATCCATTTAGGAATAGGAATCTTAAAAAAGTGTTTTATGATTTATATCATTGTTTAAATAACTGATAGATAGTATATTCAGTGTTCAAATCAAAAACTTAATACTAATGAAAACTATAACTTTTTTTTTCACTCTGTTCAATCGTCTTTTTTAAACGAGCAGAGAATGAAGGCAATTCATTCTAAAAAGCACATAGTCAAAAATTAATATCATGCATAAAGAACATCCAAATATCAGTATTTTAAAGAGGTTCAATCCCGCAAATCCCGAAACTTTGGCTGAGGTGTTAGCCAAAAATTTCGTTTGGCACTATATTAACCCGGAGCTCTCCGAGTTAGAAGGAGACTATTTCGGCCTCTCAGGTTTAACGGATTTCTTCCAAAAAATAGCAGGTCGTACTAGTGGTTCCTTTGTGGTAAATCCTATATCCATTTTTCCTATGGGAGATGAACTAGTCATCACACATGTTAAAGATAGGTTGTCACTAGGAGGCAAACCAATGGAGATTGATGCCGTTGTTGTGTGGTGTATTATTGATGGTAAGATTAAAGAAGCTTGGGATATAACTATTGTTCATACAGCAAAAATGATAAAAACTGTAAAGGAAAAAAAATTATGAAACTACTAGAGGTAACACCAAAAAATGTACAAACAGAAACTTTATTCTGCATAAAAGATACCAAAAGGCAAGGATTTAAAGATAAAATCAAGTGGTTTAAAAAACGTCAAAAGGAAGGCTTACAAATAAAAATTCTCAAAAGTGATGAAGACAAGATGATAGGATTTATCGAATTTGTCCCAGCAAAAAATGCATGGCGTCCTTTAGATGCTGATAACCATATGTTCATCCATTGTACATATATATATTCCAAACAGGAAAGAGATAAAGGGTATGGTTCAATGCTTATTGAAGATGCCGAAAAAGAAGCTAAAGCAAAAGGCATGGATGGTCTTTGCGTAATGACAAGTGCAGGTGCTTGGATGGCTAATAATACACTTTTTAAAAAAAATGGCTTTAAAGAAATTGAATCGAAAGACCGATTTGAATTACTAGCAAAGACGTGGAACAAGAATTCGAAAAAACCAAGATTATTGGATTGGCATAGTCAACAAAAAAAGTACAAAGGCTGGCATCTATTGTATGCAGACCAATGCCCTTGGAACGAAAAGTCTGTAGCGGCAATTCTAAACGTTGCGATAGATCACGATGTAGATTTAAAAGTGTCTAAAATAAATACTGTGGAAGAAGCCAAAATGGCACCATCGGGCTTTGGGGTTTTCAATCTATTGCATGATGGAAAGTTATTAGATGACCATTATTTAAGTGCGACAAGATTCAGAAACATTTTAAAGAAAGAACTCAATATAAAATGAAATACAATACAATCATTATCGGAGGAGGTTTAGCCGGATTGACTGCCGGAGCTACCCTATCAAAATTTGGCAAGAAAGTCCTTTTAATAGAGCAACACCACAAACCCGGAGGCTGTGCTACCACTTTTAAGCGAGGAGATTTCATCATTGAAGTCGGACTACATGAAATGTGTGGCTTACAAAAAGATGGGGCAATCTTGAATTTATTCGACATGCTGGATGTCAATCAAGAGGTTGAATTTATACAAGTACCTGAACTATATGCCGTACTTTCAGACAAAGAAAAGTTTGTATTTCCACACAGCTATGAAGCTGCAAGCAAGGCATTAATCAACAAATACCCTGAAGATAAAAAAGGAATCAAACGCTTAATGAAATTGCTTGCCGGTATACGAAAAGAAGGAGTCAAATTGCCGCGTACACCATTAAAAAGCAAGCTGACGTATCCGTTTATGCCCTTGTTATATCCGAATCTTGTAGAAGCATCTCGACATACGGTTGGGTCTTGGTTCGATAAGTATATTACCAATGAAAACGCAAAACTAGACCTGTTAGCACATATTGTTTATTGGGATGATGACCCTTATACATTCTCTATGTTTTATTACGGCTTGCCATTTTCCAGCTTCATTGGAAGTGGAGGTTACTTTATAAAAGGTGGTTCACAACAGCTTTCCAATCATCTAGCAGCATACATCGAGAAACATGGAGGTTGTGTTTTGTTGGGTAAGAAGGCAGAAAAGATCATAACCAAAAATGGGCAGGCAACCGGCGTTACCTTTAGTGATAGTTTTAATGAGCACTTAGACCCCGTTACCATTGCCTGTGATAATGTAGTAGCCAATTGTGCTATGCCCATAGTACCTGATATGCTCGATGAGCCTCATGCAACTTCGCTCAGACAACAAATCGCTGATAAAACCAATGCTTGCTCCTTACTAAATATTTATCTAGGCTTTAAATCTGATTTAGAGGTCTATGGTGTAAAACACTACTCTAATGCTTTTAAGGGAGATGATGTAAAGACTTTGAAGGACATACACCCTAACAATACAGGAGATTGGTCAAAACGTAGCTTCATCTTTGTAGATTACAACAAGGTAGATGCCCAACTTGCACCATCTGGCAAATCTGTAGGTGTGATCTGTTGTGCAGATTATCTGAAAGACTGGGATGGACTGAGTAAAGAAGACTACAAAGCAAAAAAGGAAGAAGTAGCGCAAATTTTTTTAGGCCGATTAGAAAAACAATTTCCGGGAATACGAGAAAGTATTGAGTATTACGAAGTTGCCACTTCGAAAACTATTAAACGATTTACCTCAAATACTGCTGGCTCAGTTTACGGTTTTAAGCAATCCAAAGAACAGTCGGGTACTAAACGCCTCAGGAATAATTTCTTGATTCCAAACCTCTATTTTGCATCGGCATGGGCGTTTCCCGGTGGTGGATTTGAGGGTTCGATAATGGCAGGATTTCTGGCTGCTTTGCAAATGAAAAAGGACAAAATATGGTCAGCATGTGATGATGCGAAGTATGTTGACCAAAGAATCGTTCCACTCTTGGAGCGTAAAAAAATAGATGACAAAACGTTAGAATTGAGTTTTGAAAAACCGACTAAATTTCAGTACCAAAAAGGACAATACAATATTCTAAACATCATGAAGCCGAAAGTAACCGAATTGGATTTACCTTATCGCTGGCTTCCCGTTATTTCTTCGCGAGAGGAAGAGAGCATACGGTTCCATATTGAATTGGATGGCAGCAGCTTTTCTAAAAGTTGCGAGGATATTGAAAGTGGTGATGAGGCTTTGATATTTGGTCCTATGGTTTGATTTTCGTATACCAACAACTAAAACAATATATTATGAAAGCAGCAATATTTTTCTCAGGTAAATATGGAAGTACAGAACAATATGCCAACTGGATTGGAGAGGCCACAGGATTACCTGTATTTGACATCAAAGATTCCATAGCCGATCCGTCAAAGTACGATTATCTTATATTGGGCAGTTCAATTATCTTTTTTAAGCTGACCATTCGAAAATGGGTAAAAGCAAATTTATCCAAGCTTAATGGTCGGTCAAAGCTCCTGTTTTCAGTCTCCGGTGCCGGACCAAGCGTTAAACTCGAAAGATGGGTTGCCAGTTCCTTTCCATCCGGTCTATTATCACAAATGGAACATGTGGCTCTTCGAGGCCGCTTAGACCATTCAATATTGAATTGGTGGTTTCGGAAGTTCATGTGGGTTGGTTCGCTTTTAAATCCTGATCCCGATGCCAGTAGAGATGAGCGCTATGGGTTTGATTATGTGGACAAAAAAACGATTGAACCAATTATAAAACTGATCAGAGAATTCAAACATAGTGAAGTGCCAGTGTAGTAATAACTGAAATCTAAGTTCTAAAAGAAATTTGAAATGTCCGTTGGAGTACGATTGTCAACCAAATTTCCTTTAGAAAGAAAGAAAAAAATGATAACAACTTTTAAAATTATTGCATTCATTTTTATTTGCATTTAGTTTTGCAACTATACCATATTAATATTAATAAAATCAAATATTATGAAAGATCAAGAAGTTTATCAACAGGCAAAAAAAAGAGTACAAGTTAAATTAGGGTTTAAAATTCACTTAACAGTTTATGTTGGAGTCTCCTTATTACTCCTTATTATCAATTTAAGTTCATCAAACGATTATCTGTGGGCCAAGTGGCCAATTTTGGGTTGGGGTATTGGAGTATTCTTTCACGGTTTGACTGCTTACGTATTTCCAAATAGCACAACAATTACAAATGAAATGATAAGAAAGGAAATGGAAAAGAACAGATAACGCATAGGTTAAAAAGGTGGCGTTTTCGAAATAGTTTTTGATTCACGAAATGGAAAAATTTTAATGTAAGGACACGGAAAATAAAATGTAACTTTAGACAAATAAAATTAACAATTTACTTTTGTATATATGCTAAATGGTAATTGTTTATTTAGCAACTTATTTTCCTAAGGAAGATCTGCAAATTACAACTTTAAAATAAACGTATGGCATTTAAGAAAACTACAAAATCAATAATATAGAATGGAAAATACACTTTTTGACTATCTTTCTAAATATATAAAATTAACTCATAATGAAAAGAAAGCAATTATTGATTTAGACATATTTAAACAATTCAAAAAAGGGACTCTAATTTTAAGGAAAGGACAATTTTCAGACTATGGTTATTTTGTAATCAAAGGTTGTTTAAGATGTTATTACATAATTGATGGAAACGAGAAAAATACGGCCTTTTATACCGAAGCTGAAAGTTTTGAACCTGTCTGTAAAATTGACAAGAAGGCATCAGAGTATTTTGTTTCTTGTGTAGAAGATTCAATACTTGTAGTCGCCAATTCTGAAATGGAAAAATCAATATTTGAAAAATTTCCAAAATTTGAAACCTTGTGCCGCATTTTGACAGAAGAATTATTGATCAAAAGCAAATCCGAATTTGATAACTTCAAAACTTCTTCACCAGAACAACGTTATTTGACAATGTTGCAAAAAAGACCAGACCTAATTCAACGCGTGCCTCAACATCAACTGGCAAGCTTTTTGGGTGTAAAACCTCAGTCGTTAAGTAGACTAAGAGCAAGAATTCTTAAAAAAAAATAAAAGTTACGTTTCATTTCTTAACTTAAGTGAACGTTTTGTAACTGATTGCCTTTCTAATTTTGCAATATCTAATAACAATTAATTAAATATATGCAGATTAAGATTATCGCATTTTGTTTGGTATTCATGCTAGCCTCTAATTTTCAATTAAATGCACAATACATTAAGCAAGACAACATGTACAAAAAATACTTTATTGGAAGTACATTTTTTTTATTGGGGAATTTAGCTACAACTAATAAACCTGATTTTGTTCAGCTAAATTTGGGCTATCGATTAACTAGAAATGATGTTGTATCTTTAGAGCTAAAAACTTGGAAATACGCTTGGTCGTTGGGAATACCTTATGGTACATCATTTGAAGTACCAGAAGAAAAATTTCCCGGATATATAAAAGAATACGGAGTAGCTTTAGCATATCAACGCTTTTGGTGGAAAGGTTTTTATACAGCCATTCATATAATGAATGCCAGACAGACTTTTGTGGATGACATTGATAATAAAATTAAAAATGGTTATCAGATGCTTAATACCTATCGTGTGGGTTATCAATTTAAGTTTTTCAATAAAAGGTTCTTCATAGAACCCTCTATCGCTGTAACTCATAGACCTATACAAACCAAAATGCCCGAGTCATTCGCTCAGTTGAATGATAAGTGGCCGAAATATTTTTTGGGTGAACCTGGTCTTCATTTTGGTTTTATTTTTTAATAATAGTGAAGTGCAATGAATAAATCTGAAAAATTTTGGAATAGATTATCAAAGAATTATGATAAACAAGCAAAAGACAAAGCTTACAAATTAATCATTGATAAAAGCAAAAAGTACTTAAAAATCAACGATATTATACTTGATATTGGTTGTGCTACAGGATTATATTCTGTTAAATTTGCTAATAATGTTAAAGAGATACAAGCTTTTGATCTATCATCAAAAATGATTGACATAGCAAATGATAAAGCAAGAGCAAAACAAATAGATAATGTGTTTTTTTCTCAAACAACTATATTTGACAAAAAGTATAAAGAGGCTTGTTTTGATAGTATATTAGGGTTAAATATTTTACTATACTTTAAAGATGAAAAGAAAGTGTTAAATCGAATAAGTAAACTTTTAAAACCAGATGGTTTATTCATTTCGTCAACAGCTTGTTTAAAAGAAAAAAGAAATCTTATCTCAGTTGTTTCAAGTAGATTGATATTTCTTTTGAATACTTTTAGAATACTGCCATACTTAAAATTTTATAAGATGCAAGAATTAGAGAATTTGATTTCGGATGCTGGGTTTAAAATTATAGAAACAGACATTTTAATAGACAAACCCGCAACTGAATATTATATTGTTGCTCAAAATATAAAATGAAAAAAATCAGACTACTGTTAATTGTATTATTAATTCTAAATTCATTTAGTTGTTCAGTGACCAAAAATCAAAACAAAGGAAATGTAGTTCCCGAAAATTTCTTTTATCAAACTGAATTTAAGACCATCAAATCTGTAATTGTTTTACCATTCGATATAAACGGAGTTTCTAAAAATTTCCTTTTCGACACAGGTGCAGATTATTCAATAATTCAAAGAGATTCCATAATTGGTAAAGCGGGAAATTATGGTGGAGCTTCTAATCGTAATATGAAACTTGGAAATGAAATTATATCATCTATAAAAATAGGTAGCATTGACTTCATAAATACGGTAGCATTAAATGGAGATATGATAGGTCTAAAGGAACAAATTCCTAATTTTGGTGGAATAATTGGACAGTCAATTATCAAGAAAGCCAATTGGTTAATTGATTATCCGAATAAGTCAATAAATATTTCTGACAAGAATTTATCGGACACAAGTTTTGAAACTATAAGAATAAAAAGAGAAGAAGGTGCTCCGTATACATATATTTCAATCAATGGAGTTGATTACAAAGTAATTATAGATTTTGGTTCATCATCTGAATTTAATCTACCAGAGGATTCTAAACTCGCTAAACAATTATTAAAACAATATTCTTTTTCTTACAATGAAAGAGACCGATATACACTTGGAGGACTTCAAAAAATAAAGGAAAAGGTTGGTATAGTGCCATTGATAACATTGGGGAATATGGACTTTAAAAACGTCAATACAACCATAAATGTTTCTAGTCAACCTAGAATAGGAATAGGATTTTTTAGACACTATAAAATCTATATCGATAACATTGACAATATTTATAAAATTAAAAAATAACATAGAAAATACTATTCACAATCACTAAGCGTTCGTGTGGTGCGAAGCACC